>CAZJAW010000044.1:0-10496 GCA_964544035.1 uncultured Rhodobacterales bacterium | reverse complement strand
GTGGTGTTGTTTGACGGCTTCCTCAGGGTCTATGAGGAAGGCCGGGATGATGAAGTCGTTGATGACGACGACAAACGCCTGCCGCAGCTAAGTCAAGGCGAGGCCGCCGACAAGCGATCCGTCACGCCCGAACAGCACTTTACCCAGCCCCCACCCCGCTACACCGAAGCGACGTTGGTAAAACGCATGGAAGAGCTTGGTATCGGGCGTCCGTCGACCTATGCCAGCATCGTGACGACAATTCAGGACCGCGAATACGTCCGCAAAGACCGCAATCGCCTTATCCCCGAAGATAAGGGGCGTTTGGTCATTGCCTTCCTTGAAAACTATTTCCGCCGTTACGTGGGTTATGATTTCACCGCCGATCTTGAGGCGCAGCTGGATGACGTCAGTGCCGGGGACCGGGATTATAAGGATGTGCTGGGCCGGTTCTGGACGGATTTTTCCGCCGCGATTGCCGAAACCAGCGAACTGCGCATCACCGAAGTGCTGGAAAAAATCAACGAGGTGCTGGAGCCGCACCTTTTCCCACCGCTTGAGGATGGCGGCGATCCGCGCCTGTGTCCGAACTGCGAAATTGGACGGCTTTCTATGCGCACCGCACGCTCGGGCGGGGCGTTTATTGGCTGCTCGAACTATCCTGAATGCCGCTATACCCGTCCCTTCGGCCCACCTGACCCCGAGGCTGAGGCCAGCGCAATCCCACCTGACGGCAAATTGCTGGGTGAAGATGCAGGCGACGAAATTCGCGTCTTTAAGGGCCGCTTCGGTCCCTATGTGCAGCGCGGACCTGTGACGGAAGAAAACAAAAAACCGCCACGCCAGTCGATTCCTAAAGACTGGCCACCCGAAGAACTGGATTTGGAGCGCGGTGTGATGCTGCTGTCTTTGCCACGCGAAGTTGGGCCACATCCAGAAGATGGCGTCATGGTCTGGGCCAATATCGGGCGTTATGGACCGTATCTGAAACATGCCGAAAGCACATCGGATCGCGGCGGCACGAATGCCAATCTTGAAGGCATCGACGAGGTTTGGACCGTTGGTATGAACCGCGCTGTGCAATTGCTAGCAGAAAAAGTGGCCAGCCGTGGCGGGCGTGGTGTGGCGGCCAAACCGCTGCATGAACTTGGCGAACACCCAGATGAAGGCGGCCCCGTCGCTGTGATGAAGGGTAAATACGGGCCGTATGTAAAGTGGGGCAAAGTAAATGCCACGATCCCCAAAGGTACCGAGCCTGAGCAGGTCACGATGGACATGGCTGTCCAACTGATTCTTGAAAAAGCGCCAGCCAAGAAAAAGCCGGCAAAAAAGAAAGCTGCGACCAAGAAAAAAACAGCCGCCAAGAAGCCTGCGGCGAAAAAAGCTACCGCCAAGAAAGCGGAATGATCGCAGCTATCAGATTTATTTGTTGCGGCAATGCGCTGTACCCGCTTGGGGTGCGTTGACATTAACTTGCGCCAAGGTCACATAAAACGAACAGAAAATTCGCCCCCCTTTCTGGGGCACGCAGGGGAACCAGCATGAAAAAGATTTTTGACTCGGCGGCAGACGCCCTTGAAGGGGTGTTGTTTGACGGAATGTTCATTGCCGCAGGCGGCTTTGGTCTGTGCGGTATTCCAGAACTATTGCTGGACTCTATCAAGGACGCAGGCACCAAGGATCTGACTTTTGCCTCGAACAATGCGGGTGTCGACGATTTTGGCATCGGCATCTTGTTGCAGACCAAGCAGGTCAAAAAGATGATCAGCTCTTATGTCGGCGAAAACGCTGAATTCATGCGTCAGTATTTGTCTGGTGAGTTGGAATTGGAATTCAACCCACAAGGGACGTTGGCCGAGCGCATGCGCGCGGGCGGCTGCGGTATCCCCGGTTTTTATACCAAGACAGGCGTGGGCACGGTGATCGCCGAAGGGAAAGAGCACAAAGACTTCGACGGTGAGACATATATTATGGAACGGGGCATTGTCGCTGACCTTGCTATTGTGAAGGCGTGGAAAGCAGATGCGACTGGCAACCTTGTGTTCCGCAAGACTGCCCGCAACTTTAACCCACCCGCAGCCATGTGCGGCAAAATTTGTATTGTTGAGGTCGAAGAAATTGTGCCAACCGGCAGCCTTGATCCCGACAGCATCCACCTGCCCGGCATCTATGTGCACCGGATTATCCAAGGCGAGCATGAAAAACGTATCGAACAACGGACGACACGCGCAGCGTAAGTAGACGTGGGGGAGAGCGATCTTGCCGGTTACAGTTGATCAAATTGCAGCCAAGGGCACCCGCTGCTTGTCCACGTTACCTTTTTGCGACGACACAGGTGCCTTGAAGCTGCGCTGTGGCGCAGCCGACAACATTATCACAATCGACGTGCCTGCAGGCGCGACACTTTTGGAAGAATAGGGAAATCATATGCCTTGGGATCGTAACCAAATGGCGGCGCGGGCTGCACAGGAACTGGAAGATGGCTGGTACGTGAACCTTGGTATCGGCATCCCAACGCTGGTGTCCAACTTCATCCCGGAAGGGGTAGAAGTGACTCTACAGTCGGAAAACGGCATGTTGGGTATGGGCCCCTTCCCGATTGAAGGGACTGAGGACGCCGATTTGATCAATGCAGGCAAGCAAACGATCACTGAACTGCCCCAGACAGCCTATTTTGATTCCGCACAGAGCTTTGGAATGATCCGCGGCGGTAAGATCGCCATGGCGATCCTTGGCGCCATGGAAGTGGCCCAGAACGGCGATTTAGCCAACTGGATGATCCCGGGCAAGCTGGTCAAGGGTATGGGCGGCGCCATGGACCTTGTGGCTGGTGTTGGCCGCGTGGTGGTTGTGATGGACCACACCAACAAAAAGGGCGACAGCAAGGTGCTAAAGGAATGCACGCTGCCGTTGACCGGTCAGTCCGTTGTCGATCGCATTATTACGAACCTAGGTGTTATGGATGTGGTCGAAGGCGGCCTGCGTATTGTTGAAACGGCAGACGGCGTCACCGAAGACGAGCTGCGTGCTGCAACCGAAGCGACAATCGTCTAACGCAGGCCCCAAAAAGGGGCGCATTACCCAAATCTGATGACAAGGCCGGAATTTTTTGAAAAATTCCGGCTTTATTTAATTCAGTGCCGCGAATACACAGCCGTCGGTTACAAGTTCCGGTGGCGTGATGCACAACCCTCGCGCCAATTGAAACGTTGCAAGCACCTTCGGAACATAATCTCGCGTTTCGTTGAAGGGTGGGACGCCTTGATGTTTACGCACGGAACCTTCGCCCGCATTGTACCCGGCCAGCACCAGCATCGGGTCACCATCGAAGTGGCCCATCAACCAGTTTAGGTACTTAACACCGCCTGCGATGTTCTGTGTCGCATTCAATCGGTCTGTCACACCAAAGCGGCTGGCTGTGGCGGGCATCAATTGCATCAACCCTTGTGCCCCTGCCCCACTTTCAGCTTCGACCCTACCGCCCGACTCTACCATCATGACAGATAGAACTAACGCGGGTGACACCTGTGTGCCTATCGTGGCTTTCAGAATTTCGACCCCTTGCGCCTTGGCCACTGCCTGCAACTGCTGAAGACGTGGCACAGGCACAGGCGACTTGGATCGTGCCAGTGTACGCATTGCATCATCAAGTCGCCCGGGGCTGGCATCTGCGATGTCCGGCGACACATCTTCCCAGAACCAATCATACCGGGACGCAGGACGCGCAGGCGTGTCTTGTTTTTTTACATCCGGCAAAGCTGCGACGACAGGTGCTTTGGGTTCAATCTGTATTGTGATGCGTTTCTTTGAATTTGACGACGGAGGCTTCACGCGTTTCGCTGAAAAATCCTTGAACGGTGGTGGATCTTTTGCGGCGACAGCCCCAAAACTCATCGCCCAAGCCACAAGGGCCACGTAAAACATGGATTTCGTCATAACTGCCTGCCTCATGCTTACGGCTCTTTGGCCGCTATTGATGCCATTATTGCAAAAATCCTGCCTTCAAGCCAGTATTGACGATTTGAAAGATGGCGGTTTTGCCTCATTTGACACACTTTTTGAGCAAGATTCAAAAATTGCGATTTTTTTTGAATTTTAAAACCATTTATTTTCATAGGCTTATACTGATTTTGGCAGCCTGTATGAGTGAGACGCGAAAAGCTCAATTTGCTGCCAAATTCGTGCCTCAATCCAGCGTCTATATAGCTGCATACCAAGTCGGACATGGGCCAACGAGAGAAACGGCCCCGACTACGGACGACAAGGTTAGAACGAAATATCTACTGATCCTTTGGAGGGACACTACAATGATGAAATTTATCAAAAACTTCCGTAAAGACGAAAACGGTGCCGTGACTGTTGACTGGGTTGTTCTGACAGCTGCTGTTGTTGGTCTGGCCGTTGCTGCCTATACTTCAATCGAAACTGGCGCGACAAACTTGACTGCAAAAACAGACACATTCCTGCAGGCTCAAGACCCTAACTAAGTTGGTCTAGCCTTACGGCTAACGCTTAAGAGGGGCTGCGTCTATATTTGGGCGTGGCCCCTCTAAAAAACTACCCTTACCTGTATTCGTTGCGAAAAGGTGCATACACCATGACTTCATTACTAAAGAAATTTTGCGCAAGCGAAGACGGCGCTGTCACAGTTGACTGGGTGGTACTGACCGCAGCAGTTGTAGGCTTAGCTGTGGCAATTGTTGTCGCACTAACAAACGGCGCTGCCGGAGTGTCTGCCGGTGTAGAAGCCTTCATGACCAACTTCTCTTTCTAAAGACCTCAAAATTTACTCTCTACGCTCCGCCCGGCCGCTACTGTCGGGCGTTTGTCGTGTCAGGACCATGCATGCATCAAATGCCTTGGTTACTCCCCCACTGCTCCCAGAATTTGCCACATTCCTCCGACATACTTGGCGGCAAGAGGTTCACACCGTTCTGGTGTTAACGAGCCCAATCATGAGGTGATAAAATGCGAATGGTTTTCGGTTTGGTTCTGCTGGCCGGGATCGCCCTAGCGGGCGGAGCAGTATACATGGCAAAGAATTACATCGGCCAATATCAGGCGGCACTTGCAGATGAACGCGCGCAACGTGAAAAGATCGTGCCGACGATCCCTGTTTACGTCGCTGAACGCCACCTGAAATATGGTGAGCCGATCACTATGGAAGATGTTCGCACTGTGGACTGGCCTGAAAACGCCATTCCAGAAGGTGCCTTTACGATGGAAAATCCAATCTTTCTCGAAGGTGAGTCCGATCCCCGCGTTGTCCTGCGTGCCATCGAAAAGGACGAAGCTGTCCTTGCGATCAAAGTCACTGAGCCCGGTGAAGAAGCGGGCCTGACGTCGCGCCTTGAGCGCGGTAAGCGCGCCTTTGCGATCAAAGTTGACGTGACTTCTGGTGTGTCGGGCTTCTTGCGCCCAGGCGACCGTGTGGACGTTTATTGGACAGGCCGTGTGGATCAGTCCCTGAGCGCAGATCGTGGCGAAGTCACTATGTTGGTCGAGCCCGGCGTGAAACTGATCGCCATTGACCAAAACGCGACCGATGATCTGGACGGTGCAAGCATCGCGCAGACTGTGACAGTCGCTGTGGAACCCAATCAAGTTGCAACACTTGCACAGGCCCAATCGACAGGTCGTCTTGCACTATCACTGGTCGGTACGGATGACGATACCATCGCCACTTCTATCGAAGTTGATCAACGTACGCTGTTGGGAATCGCCGTTCAAGAAGTGGTTGAAGAAGTGGTAGAGGAAGAGGAAGAAATCTGTACTGTCCGCACACGACGTGGTGCGGAAGTGGTTGAAGTTCCGATCCTTTGCACCAACTGATCTTCCCAATCTAAAACAAAAAATTGGCGTCACCGCAGGGTGGCGCCCGTTCCGCTTTCAACCCTGTGTTGCCAGTTATCCACACGAAGACACGCCAAGAAACCATTGATTCTTGCAATAAAAGCCAAACTGCCTCATGGTCCTCGGAATATACGGGCAAAAAGACCCGACACCGAGGCGTGATCACAAAAGGGCAGGTCACAATGAAAATTGATAAAATACTCAAAGCGGCCCTCTTGGGGGCTTCCGTTGCTATAAGTCCACTAACAGTAATGACTGCGCAGGCGGATGATATCCGCGTGGTGCGCAAGTCTACAGATTCGACACTTGATGTGCCGATGAATAGAGCTGTCGTGGTCGAAAGCGAAACTCCATTTGCCGAACTCAGCATCGCCAACCCGGCCATTGCTGACATTTCGTCACTCAGCGATCGCACTATATATGTGCTCGGGAAATCTCCCGGTTTAACAACTCTCACCCTTTTGGATGCCAATGGCCGCCTGATCACAAACGTGAACGTGCGGGTCGCAGCAGACATTTCTGAATTCAAAGAACGTCTGCGGCAAATCCTTCCAGGTGAAAAGATCGAAGTGCGCACCGCCAATGACGGAATCGTCTTGTCGGGTGTCGTCTCTTCCACACAACGCCTACAAAGGGCGCTGGATCTGGCTGAACGCTACGCTGAAGGGCGTGTGTCCAACCTGATGAGCGTCGGTGGCGTGCAACAAGTGCTACTGAAAGTACGCTTTGCTGAAATGAACCGCTCTGTTTCGAAGTCGCTCAGCTCGTCTTTGTCGCTGAATGGCTCGCTCTTTTCGGGTGATGTCGGTGTAAACGGCGGCACAGGAACGACCGTTGGCTCAGGTGCTGTCGGCAACAGTCTTGGTGGCAGCGTTCCGGCATCAAACGAAAATGCAGGCGCCGTCCTGTTTGGCTTCAGCGCGGGCAACACACAAATCGGTCTTTTGCTGGAAGCCCTTGAAACCAAAGGTGTTGTTCGCACCTTGGCGGAGCCAAACCTTGTCGCCCTTTCGGGCCAAGAGGCGAAATTCCTTGCTGGTGGTGAGTATCCGGTACCAGTCGCGCAAGAAGATGGCGTGATCACTATCGAATTCAAACCTTTCGGCATCGAACTCAACTTTATCCCCCGCGTGGTGGACAAAGACTTGATCAACCTCGAACTAGAAGCTGCGGTGTCGGCAATTGACCCCACAAACGGCTTTCAGATCGATGGCTTTGAAATCGACGCCTTCTCGCGTCGGGAAACATCGACCACTGTAGAAATGCGTGATGGCGAAAGCTTTGCAATCGCAGGCCTGCTCGAAGACAACTTTGACGACAACTCCAGCCAATTGCCTTGGCTCGGGGATGTACCAGTCCTCGGCGCTCTGTTCCGCTCTGCCAGCTATCAGCGAAATCAAACCGAATTGGTGATCATAATCACCGCCCACCTTGTCTCGCCTGTGCGTGGTGATGTGTTGGCGTTGCCGACTGATCGCATCAAACCGCCAAGTGAACAGGACTTGTTTCTCTTTGGACGTACAGCCGCAGGCACTCGCACACCTAAAAAAGGTGCTGCTGGTGAGGTTGCCAAACAGGACTTCTCCGGCTCATATGGCTACGTGTTAGATTAAGGACAGGGCCATGAAAACGATCATCTCCGTCACATTACTCAGCAGTGTCGCGCTAGCGGCCTGCACCTCGAACGACCCAGTCTACACCCAATTTTACCGTGAAGCAGGTTCTTTGGTGGACACTGGAGAGTTCGGCAACTCGACTGCGAACAATACGCTGATCCAGTCAGGTGAACGCGGGTTTACTCTCGATCTGGCCAATCGCTTTGCGACTGAAGTCGGAACAACCGTCAACTTTGCGTTTAATTCGTCCCGGTTGGATGCAGGTGCCCGTGACGCCCTGCGTGAACAAGCGGCCTTTATCCGTCAATTCCCAGAAGTACGCTTCCGGGTTTACGGCCATACAGACGCAGTCGGTTCTACCGGCTTTAACAAGCGGTTAGGTCTGGCACGCGCACGCGCTGTAGTTGGCTTCCTCTCAACTCAAGGCATCAACCGGTCGCGTCTCGAAGCGGTGGCGTCTTTTGGTGAAACCCAGCCACTGATTGTGACGCAAGGACGTGAACGACGCAATCGGCGCACCGTGACCGAAGTGTCGGGTTTCGTGCAAAGCAACCCTACTGTTCTGGACGGCAAGTACGCCCAGATCGTCTATCGCGATTACGTAGAATCAGGTGCTGCTGAGACGGGTCTGACTGGCATCACAGGGGCTGACTTGCGTACAGAACAGTAAGCAAGACCCCACTTTTTACGACCAAAAGGCGCGCAGACAATCCCTTGTCTGCGCGCCTTATCGTTCCGCATTACCAAACAATTGGAGCTTTTTGGCCCAAATCTCGCCCGAATTGACTGCGACAAATGTCCTAAGAACGCGCACGCCCATACCTTTTTTGGGCGCGGGTGCCACAGTCAATTGGACGTAATTCACGTCTTTGCCGCTGTGTGCTCCCTATAAATTAGAGGACGAACGGGCAATGAGCAGTGTAATGCCACAACCAGAAACCACGCCGATTGCGGCATGTACGATCAGTCGCGACGTACAGAACTTTGATCTTTTGATCGAAGATATGGAACACGCCATGGGCGAATCCTGGGGTGATCTGAGTTTTGCAGAAGCTTTGGCCTTCTTTGGGCAACCCGACGCCAAGGCGTTGGAATTTGTCGCCCTAGCATTGGATTACTCTGACGAAGACAACCTTGGGCTGATGACTGAAATCATCTCGCAAGCCAAGGCGCGTGAAATCCAAGTCATTCTTATCGCCGAAGACGTGACCCCCGCCTCGTTGCACCAGTTGCTACGCGCTGGTGCCGACGAATTTGTCCCCTACCCTCTGCCCGAAGGCGAATTGCAGCAGGCTATCAATCGCCTGAAAACTGCCAGCAAGCCTCAAGCCGTAGAAGAAGGTAAAACTGCCCAACTGAAAACCGGCATAAACAAAGAAGGGGCTGTTTTTGTCGCCCATGGCATTGCTGGTGGCACAGGTGCAACCACTTTGGCGGTCAACTTGGCCTGGGAACTGGCGCTGCTAAATCCTGACGAAAGCCCCAATGTTTGCCTGTTGGATTTGGATTTACAATTCGGTTCGGCCTCTACCTACCTTGATTTGCAACGCCGCGAAGCGGTCTTTGAGATGCTTTCCGACACCGAAGCCATGGATGAAGATTCCTTTGGCCAGTCTTTGCTGACATTCGAGAACCAATTGCAGGTGCTGACGGCCCCTGCTGACATGATCCCGCTGGATTTGGTCACACCCGAGGACATTACCCGTGTCATCGACATGGCACGCGCGCACTTTGATTACGTTGTGATCGACATGCCGTCGACGCTGGTGCAATGGACCGAAACGGTTTTGAACGCAGCCCACCTCTATTTCGTGACGATGGAAATGGATTTGCGTTCTGCTCAGAACACGTTGCGCTTCAAACGCGCACTGCAATCCGAAGAATTGCCCGTCGAAAAGCTGCGTTATGTGCTGAACCGTGCGCCAAAATTCACAGATTTAGGTGGTAAAGCACGCATCAAACGCTTGTCCGAAAGTCTGGACATCTCCGTCGAGGTACAACTGCCCGACGGCGGAAAACCCATCACCCAAGGGGCTGACCACGGACTACCGTTGGCGACATCAGCCACCAAGAACCCGCTTCGCCGCGAAATCGCGAAACTCGCAGAATCCATTCATCAACTGAGCGACGCGCAAGAAAAAGCCGCTTAATCGAACTTGTCGGGGGTACCGAAATGTTTTCGAAGTATAAAAAAGAAACAGCCAAACCAGCAGCCGCTCCGGTTGCTAAAGTGGTCGACACACCTGCAGCTGAAGCAGCACCTAAGATTGCACGCAAGGTAAATGCCTCGGCGGCGACGGTGATGCCGATGGACAAGGAGCGTAAGAAAAAAGAGCGCATGGGCGAGATCAAGCTCGAAATGCACAGCGTTCTTTTGGACAACCTCAATCTGTCCGCTCTTGAAACCGCATCTGAGTCCGACTTGCGTCAGGAAATTAGTGCGATCGCGACTGAATTCCTTGAGGATCAGAATATCATCCTCAACCGCGAGGATCGACAAACCCTGAACAAGGAACTGTTTGACGAAGTGACGGGTCTTGGTCCGCTGGAGACACTGCTTCAGGACCACACAGTCAACGATATTTTGGTCAACGGCCCGCAACAGATCTTTGTTGAACGCGATGGTAAGCTGCAGTTGACGGACATTGTGTTCAAAGACGAACGCCACCTTTTGCGCATCATCGACAAGATCGTATCGGCCGTGGGGCGTCGTGTCGACGAATCCAACCCTTATGTTGACGCCCGTTTGAAAGACGGTTCTCGTTTCAACGCCATGGTGCCACCCATTGCGGTGGACGGCAGTCTGGTTTCCATTCGTAAGTTCAAAAAGGACAAGCTGGGCATCGACGATCTGGTGAATTTCGGCGCCTTTACCGAAGAAATGGCCGCCTATCTTCAGGCCGCCGTTGCAACACGCCTCAATGTGATCGTTTCAGGCGGTACTGGCTCAGGTAAGACCACAACGCTCAACGCCCTGTCATCCTTCATCGACAACGCCGAACGCATCCTAACAATCGAAGACACAGCCGAACTTCAACTGCAACAGAC
>CAZJAW010000043.1:0-10630 GCA_964544035.1 uncultured Rhodobacterales bacterium | reverse complement strand
GCTTTGCAGATCATAGGCAAAGCCGATGGTGCGGCCCTTGTCTCCAGCTTTTTCCTGATGGTTCTGCCTGCAGGCCATCCGTCCGGGCGCAGTGCGATGATATTTTCCGACTGCGGTTTGGTGATCGAACCAAATGCCGACGAACTGGCGGCCATCGCGGCGCAGTCCGCCGCCTCCTGTGCCGCGCTGATCGGTGAGCCCCCAAAAGTGGCACTGCTGTCGTTTTCCAGTAAAGGCAGTGCGCGTCATGCTGCGGTCTCCAAGGTGACCGAGGCCCTTGCTACTTTGAAGGCTACGCATCCCGACCTGATAGCTGATGGCGAGTTGCAATTTGATGCAGCATTTGTGCCCGAAGTGGGGGCAAGCAAGGCCGAAGGCTCGGATGTGGCGGGCCACGCCAACGTCATGATCTTTCCCAACCTAGATGCGGGCAATATCGGTTACAAGATTGCCCAACGGGTCGGGGGTTGTGCAGCGATCGGGCCTGTCTTGCAAGGCCTTGCAAAGCCCGCCAATGACCTGTCACGTGGGTGCACCGCTGACGACGTGATCCATATGATCGCGGTGACGGCCCTACAAGCCGCCGCCCAGAAGGAGAAAACGTGACCCAGCCCAAGCTAGATCTGTCGCCCAAAGTCTCGGATGAGATACGCAAAACGACCTGCTACATGAGCGCCTGCCGATGCGGGATCAACGTGCATCTAAAGTCCGGCAAGGTCGCCTACATCGAAGGCAATCGCGATCACCCGATCAACAAGGGTGTACTTTGCGCCAAGGGCTCTGCGGGCATCATGCAGGTCAACGCACCGTCGCGCCTTAAGGCGCCATTGAAGCGCGTCGGCCCACGAGGATCAGGCGCATTCGAAGAAATCAGCTGGGACGAAGCCTTGCAGATTGCGACGGATTGGTTGTCTCCGATCCGCCACGATAACCCTGAAAAACTGGCGTTTTTCACTGGCCGTGATCAATCACAGTCGTTTACCAGCTTCTGGGCACAAAATTTCGGTACGCCGAACTACGCCGCCCACGGCGGGTTCTGCTCGGTCAACATGGCAGCAGCTGGCATCTATACGATGGGCGGCGCGTTCTGGGAATTTGGCCAACCCGATTGGGACCACACCAAGCTGTTCATGTTGTTTGGCGTCGCCGAAGATCACGACAGCAACCCAATCAAAATGGGTATCGGCAAGATCAAGGCGCGCGGCGCACGCGTGATTGGGGTGAACCCAATCCGAACAGGCTACAACGCCGTGGCCGATGATTGGGTCGGCATTACGCCCGGCACCGATGGGCTATTTATACTTTCCCTCGTCCACTGCTTGATGAAAGCAGGCAAGATCGATCTGAACTATCTTGCGCAATTCACCAACGCGCCCTGTCTCGTGAATGGCGATGAGAAATCTCCAGAATTTGGCCTGCTGTTGCGAGATGACGCGGGCAAAGAGCTGGTCATGGACCGCAAGACTGGCAAACTCACAGCTTTTGACAAAAAAGGCGTGCAACCTGACCTGACCGCCACGCATCGCCACGCAGGCATTAGCCATCGCACAGTTATGCAGCATATGACTGAACGCTATCTCACGGACGAATACGCCCCTGAAACCGTCGCCGAACGCGTCGGCATCTCGGCCAAACGCATCCGTACGCTTGCTGCTGAAATCGCCCGCGTCGCCTTTGATGAGGCGTTCGAACTGGACGTCGAATGGACTGACTTTCGCGGCCAAAAACACAAGAAAATGCAAGGTCGCCCGGTGTCCTTCCACGCCATGCGCGGGATTTCGGCGCATGCCAACGGCTTCCAAACCTGCCGCGCGCTACATGTTCTGCAAATCCTGCTAGGCAGCGTCGAAGCGCCCGGAGGCTTCCGCTTCAAACCTCCCTACCCGAAACCTGCCACAGCACATCCCAAACCGCACTGCGCCGTGACCCCAGATTGTCCATTAGACGGGCCACACTTGGGCTTCACACATGGCCCCGCAGATTTAGCACTGAAAAAAGACGGCTCTCCCGCGCGCATTGACAAGGCATTCACATGGGAAAACCCAATGTCTTCTCATGGCCTCATGCATATGGTGATTTCGAACGCCCATGCAGGTGATCCCTATAAAATCGATACGCTGTTTATGTATATGGCGAACATGTCCTGGAACTCTTCCATGAACACCGGCGGTGTGATGGAGATGCTGACTGACAAAGACGAAGACGGCGAATACGTCATCCCACGCATCATCTATTCGGATGCGTATAGTTCGGAAATGGTTGCCTACGCCGACTTGATCCTACCCGATACGACTTATTTGGAACGGCACGACTGCATTTCTTTGCTGGATCGTCCCATTTGCGAAGCGGATGCGATCGCTGATGCAATCCGCTGGCCGGTGATCGAACCGGACCGCGATGTACGCGGGTTTCAGTCGGTGTTGTGCGAATTGGGTGCACGCTTGGAAATGCCGGGCTTCATCAATAAAGACGGCAGCCAGAAATACGCCGACTATGCCGACTACATCATCAACCACGAACGCAAGCCCGGAATCGGCCCGCTTGCAGGCTGGCGCATGGGCGAAAAAGGCCTGACATCAGGCCGTGGCGGCGTGAACGAAGGGCAACTCGACAACTACATCGAAAACGGTGGCTTCTTTGTCGAACACGTCCCCGAAGGCGCAACCTACTACAAACCATGGAACGCCGCCTATCAAGACTGGGCTGTAAGCATGGGCCTATTCGATGCGCCGCAACCCTATCTGTTTTCTCTTTATGTTGAACCAATGCGCCGGTTCCAACTGGCTGCCGAAGGCCACGGCGAACGCCAACCACCCGAACATCTGCGGGCCCGGATCAAAGAAACCATGGATCCCTTGCCGATTTGGTACGACCCAGCGCCTGCCAACAAAGTGGACGACTACCCCATCACCGCACTGACACAGCGCCCGATGGCGATGTACCACTCTTGGGGGTCGCAAAACGCATGGCTGCGGCAATTGCACGGGCACAATCCTCTCTATCTGCCGACCAAATTGATGCGTGAACATGGACTAGCTGATGGTGATTGGGCTAGGGTGACATCTCCACACGGCGAGATCACAGTGCCTGTCCTTGAAATGGCGGCGTTGAATGAAAACACCGTCTGGACATGGAACGCGATTGGCAAGCGCAAGGGCGCGTGGGCCTTGGACGAAAACGCACCCGAAGCCACCAAAGGCTTCTTGCTAAATCACCTGATCCACGAACTGTTGCCCCCCAAAGGTGACGGGCTGCGGTGGGCCAATTCGGACCCGATTACGGGACAGGCTGCGTGGTTCGACCTGAAGGTACGGATCGAAAAAGCTGACATACAATATGAATCCAAACCAGTGATGCCGCCAATTGACTCTCCGGTCGGCAAAGACCAAGGCGATCTCGTCTGGAAGGTAGGCAAATGACCTCGATCCAGCGCACCCTTTTATGTATCGCAATTTTCCTGACGCTCGCCATCGGTTCGTTCATTTGGTTTGTCGCCAGTTGGGACAAAACCCAAACCAAGACTCTAGGCCGCGCACTCAACCAACCCACTCAGTCTACTTCTCACTTCATCTTGCCAAATAAACTCCGGGGGTTTGGGGGCTGGCCCCCAATCCAACAACGTCCACAAACGAGGCAGCTGACATGACCCAACTTCCTCAAAGCACAACCAAAAAACTGGGTCTCGTCATCGACCTCGACACATGCGTAGGCTGTCATGCTTGTGTGATCTCTTGCAAGGGTTGGAACACGGAAAACTATGGCGCAGCTTTGTCTGACACCGATGCTTATGGCGCCGACCCTTCTGGCACGTTCTTGAACCGCGTCCACAGCTACGAAGTGCAACCAGCACCAAACATCGATCAACCTGATCCGGCCGCGCAACTGATCCACTTTCCCAAGTCCTGTCTACATTGCGAGGATGCGCCCTGCGTCACCGTCTGCCCCACGGGCGCAAGCTACAAAAGGGTTGAAGACGGCATCGTTCTGGTCAATGAATCCGACTGCATCGGCTGCGGACTTTGCGCATGGGCCTGTCCTTACGGCGCGCGCGAAATGGACGGCGTCGAAAAGGTGATGAAGAAATGCACCCTCTGTGTGGATCGCATTTATAACGAAAACCTACCCGAGATTGACCGCGAACCTGCCTGCGTACGCACGTGCCCGGCCAATGCGCGCCACTTCGGAGATTTCAACGATCCCGAAAGCAACGTGTCGAAACTGACGGCTGAACGCGGCGGAATGAACCTGATGCCAGAACAAGGCACAAAGCCTGTGAACAAATATCTGCCGCCACGTCCAAAAGACACGTTGTCAGCGCATGCAGGTGATATCGACATCCTCGCACCTTATCTCGAACCTGTTGCACAAGAGGCCAAAGGCTTTCTCGGTTGGCTCGACAAAACGCTGGAGAAGCTCTGATGCATCCCGCACCCTCTGTCATTTTTTTCACCGTATTCAGCGGCCTGGGTTTCGGGATGCTGACCTTTCTGGGGCTGGGTTTTCCGGGTGTGACGGGCATCACTGCCTTTATCTTTTTCGCTATCGCTTACCTCTGTGCGGTCGGTGGGTTGATTTCGTCAACGTTTCATCTGGGGCACCCTGAGCGCGCGCTAAAGGCATTCACTCAATGGCGCTCCTCGTGGCTCAGCCGCGAAGGCTGGTGTGCTGTGATCGCGCTGCTGGTCATGGCGCTTTATGGTGCTGGTCTGGTGTTTTACGACCAGCGCTGGACGCTGCTCGGCCTGATCGGAGCGGTGTTTTCGATGCTAACTGTATTCACCACCTCGATGATCTATGCCCAGCTCAAAACCATCCCGCGCTGGAATACACCGCTGACACCAGTAAAGTTTCTAAGCTGTGCTATAGCTGGCGGCGCGCTGATGTCCGGGCAAGTCAGCTGGGCCATCATCTTGCTGGCCGTCGCAGGTATCGTGCAGGTCGCGCTGTGGTTTGTCGGAGACGGCGCGTTCGCCAAGTCCGGCACCACGCTGGCAACCGCGACTGGTCTTGGCCCGCGCGGCGACGTACGCGCCTTTGAACCACCGCACACCGGCACCAACTATCTGCTGCGTGAATTTGCTTTTGAAGTCGGTCGCAAGCACAGCCTAAAGCTGCGCGTCATCGCGATTTCATTGATGGCGATATTGCCCGTGCTTTTGCTTGTGTTGCCGTTTTCGCATTTCGGTGCGGCCGTGGCAGTACTAAGCCATATCGCAGGCCTACTGTGCGCACGCTGGTTGTTCTTTGCCGAAGCCGAACACGTTGTCGGATTGTATTACGGCAAAAGGTAAGGCGCACTCAGGTGCACCTTACGCGTCGTTTTACACTAGGCCTGCGTGCTTTAATCCGGCATCCACCAGCGCCTTGGTGTCGTCCGATAGGCCCGTAAGCGGCAGGCGTACTTCTTCTGAACACAACCCCAAACGCGACATTGCGTATTTAACACCAACCAAACCTGGCTCAGTAAAGATAGCCTTATGTAGTGGCATCACTTTGTCTTGCAGTTCCAGTGCCTTAGCGTAATCCCCGGCAAGGCACGCCTCTTGCATCTGGCTCAGCAACTTGGGTGCTACGTTGGCTGTGACAGAAATACAGCCTGTGCCCCCTTGGGCGTTAAACCCATGTGCCGTTGCATCCTCACCCGACAGTTGGATGAAATCAGGGCCACAGGACATACGCTGATCGCAAACCCGCGCCAGATCGCCAGTGGCGTCTTTTACACCCACAATGCGTGGCAGTTTGGCCAACTCACCCATCGTTTCCGGCGTCATGTCGATGACCGAGCGACCGGGAATGTTGTAGATGACAATCGGAATTTCGGCGCAATCATGCAGAGCTGTAAAATGTGCAATCAATCCACGTTGCGTCGGCTTGTTGTAGTAAGGCGTGACAACCAGCGCCGCGTCTGCGCCCGCTTTCTTGGCAAACTGCACAAAACGTATGGCCTCAACAGTGTTATTTGAACCCGCGCCCGCAATGACAGGCACGCGACCCGCGACGGATTTCACGACTGTATCAATCACCGTTTCATGTTCATCATGTGTCAGCGTCGGGCTTTCACCCGTGGTACCAACAGGTACAAAACCATGAGAACCTTCGCCAATATGCCATTCGACCAGCTTCTTGAGGGTTTCCAGATCCAAAGCGCCGTTACGAAACGGCGTGATGAGGGCAGGCATAGAACCTTTGAACATTCTCACGCTCCTTTTTTACGTGTGGCAGGCAGATGGGCCTGGGATGAATTTCCGCATATCTTGGAAACGTGAGTTGTAACCCTCTCGTGCAAAGATATGTTTGTAGGCTCTAGCCATGCACGCACAGGAAATGCAAGTGATCTGCCGTTGTGCCGCCACCGTATTTGCGCTTTTTCTGATGGCTGTGGCCGCCGGAGCAGAGCGCCCACGCCCCCTTGGTTGGGCGATGAACGCCGTGCGCGCGGGCAATTGGGATGCAGCCGCGACCTTGGCTGCGCGCGATGGAGAGGTGGCCCAAGACATTATCGAATGGCATCGCCTGCGCGCCGGGCGTGGAACCTACGGCGAAGTCACGGACTTTTTGACCCGCCGTCCTGATTGGCCGGGCGAGGCGTTGTTACGTCGCCGTGCAGAACCCGCCGTCGCGGCTGCCGGGGTAAAGGCTACTCTTGATTTTTTTGCCGAAACGCCGCCGCAAACGGCACTTGGTGTGCTTGACTACGCCGCCGCGCAGACCGCAGCGGATAATCGGGGCGAGGCAGAAGTCAGCATCGTTTTAGCGTGGCGTACAATGGCGATGTCAGACGCGACCCAAGCGCTGTACGTGTCGCGGTTTGGTGAACTTCTTGCCCCCCACCATGTGGCGCGTACCGATGCAATGTTATGGGAACGGGAACGCACCGCTGCGGCGAACATGTTTGACCTCATCCCTACCGAGCAAGTCGCGCTTGCCCGTGCGCGCATCGCCTTACAAACCCGCGCTGACAATGTGGATGCGCGTTTGTCAGAGGTCCCGGATGCCTTGCAAGACGACGCGGGCCTCGCACATGACCGTTTTGAGTGGCGGATTCGCAAAGGTCGCTGGGCGGACTCCAAAACGTTGCTATTGCAACGCTCAACGTCTGCTGAGGCACTTGGCCGACCCGAAGCATGGGGCAACCGTCGCCGTGCGATCGCTCGCGACGAAATGCGCGATGGAGAGCCCGCCCTCGCCTACCAAATGGCTTCGCAACACTTCTTGATCGAAGGGTCAGACTTTGCTGATCTGGAATGGCTGTCAGGATACATCGCACTGCGTCAGCTGAGTGACCCGGAACTTGCGCTTGGCCATTTCAAAGCTCACCAAGACGCCACGCGATCCCCGATTTCGCGCGGGCGAGCAGGCTACTGGATCGGGCGGACCTACGAAGCGATGGGCGACCTCGACGCCGCACGGGCGGCCTATGCAGAAGGTGCGCAACATCAAACTGCGTTCTATGGACTGTTGGCCGCTGAACGCGGCGGGCTGCTGTTCGACCCTAGACTTAGTGGCTCGGAAATCTTCCCCGACTGGCGCACCTCCGACCTCGCCGAACGCGATCTGTTTCAGGCCGGGATGCTCTTGCAAGCCTCTGGCGAATTGAACCTTGCTGAACGCTTCTGGACCCATCTGGCCGAAGATTTAGACCGCGCCGAAGCGGCCCAATTGGGTCAAGCGGCCCTTGATGCAGCCCAACCACATCTTGCCGTGATGATCGGTAAACGCGTCGCACGGCGCGGCATTGCTTTGCCTGCCCCTTACTTTGCACTGCATCCGCTGGCGGAAGCAGACTTGCCGATGGCCCCGGAAATGAGCCTTGCCATCGCACGTCGCGAAAGCGAGTTTGATCCAGTGGTGCAATCCGGCGTTGGCGCAAGGGGGTTGATGCAGATCATGCCCGCCACGGCCGCCGAAGTTGCCGGGTCGCTGGGGCGTAGCGCCGAACACAGCACAGACAGGCTAATCACTGATCCAGTTTATAACGCTGAACTCGGTTCTGCCTTTCTAAGCCAACTCGCCAAGCGTTTTGATGGCAATGTCGTGCTAATGTCAGCTGCCTACAATGCCGGACCCAGCCGCCCGATCCGCTGGATGGAGTTGTATGGCGATCCGCGAAAGGGCACGACAGATTTCGATATCATCGACTGGATCGAATTCATCCCATTCCGCGAAACGCAGAACTACGTGATGCGCGTAGCTGAAAGCCTGCCGATCTACCGCGCGCGCCTTGGGCGTGACCCGCTTCCGATCCCATTCACCGAGGAACTGACCGGCTCAACCCTTTTGTCGTTCGCGCCATAGAGTGAACAGACCCGCGCCTACGACGATCAGCGCACCGATGACGACGTTGATCTGCAAATCCTCAGAAAACAAAACGATCCCCACACCGGCAGCAAAGACCATCTGGAAATAGGCAAAGGGCTGTACGGCACTTGCTTCGGCCACTTCGTAGCAGCGGATCAAAAGCCAATGCCCAAGCGATCCGGTGATGCAAAGCGCACCCATCCACAGCCAATCCGGCCCGGTCATCGGCTCCCAAAACCAAATGCCCACGGCCGTCATGCAAACGGCACCCGTGGTGCCTGTCCAGAAAAAGCTCGTCGCGGTGGTGTCGTCACGCGCCACATAGCGCGTCAGCAGGCCATAGGTGGCGAACATGATAGCTGCGATCAACGGAATGATGGCCGCCGGGTTGAACACGCCAAAGCCCGGTTTAAGGATAAACAATACGCCAATGAAACCAACGCCAATGGCAACCCAGCGCCGCCATCCCACACGTTCGCCCAAGATCGGCCCCGACAGCGCCGCGATCAACAACGGGTAGGCTGCAAAAACCGCGTGGCTTTCAACCAACCCAAGGATGGTAAAACCGGTGACCATCACGCAAATCTCTGCCGCCAACAAAGCACCACGTGTCATTTGGATCAAAGGGCGCGACGTGCGTGCAGCGGCCATGATGCCGCCTGCCCTACGGCCTGCGATGGTTATGACAAAGGCCGCAAAGAACCAATAGCGGATCATCACGACCAAATAGACGTTGTATTCCTCGGCCAAGTGGCGCGAGATTCCATCTTGCCCGGCAAAGACCACGGACGTCGCGAGCATGAGCGCGATTCCCAGCTTGGTGTTGTTGCCCGTGCTCATCCCAGTGTCGCGCACGTCATGTGACGTTTGCGCCCATACCCGGGGCTGCGTGTCACGACAAAACCTGCATCCGCGAGGCCTCGGCGCACAAAACCTGCTGCCGTATAGGTCGCCGCTGTACCTTGCGGGCGTGTATGGCGCGCGACTTCAGCCATCAAATCGCCCCCCCACATTTCGGGGTTCTTGGCCGGTGAAAAGCCGTCCAGATACCATGCATCCGCATGGCCATCCCAAGCAGGCAGGGTCGTTCGCGCATCACCGGTCATCACCTGCAGTTTTGCATCTGCAAAAGTGGCCTGCCCATCCGGACCAAGTGCTGCAAGCAATTCAGCTGCCAATGGGGCAAGCTCGGGGAAGGCTGCCAGCGATGTGGTCATGTCGGCTACGGCCATTGGATAGGCCTCAAAACTTGTGAAGTGGAAGGCACCCGGCACGCCTGCGCGCCGCCACGCTGCCAATGTGGTCAAAAAATTCAACCCCGTGCCAAAACCCAGTTCAGCAATTGCAAAGCCATCACGAAACCGCTCTGGTAAACCGTTGCCGCTTAGAAACACATGCCGCGTTTCCTCCAACCCATTGTCCAGACTGAAATAGGGATCGTCAAAACGTACCGATACAGGCACCGCACCATCGCGCCATTCCAGTTCTGCCTGCTGGTCCTGCATAGCCTGTCCTTGTAAGAAGATCGTCTGATCGTGCGATCTTTTGGCGGAAGGAAATCGGCTTGGCAACGGACAAGATCACAGTGCGCGGTGCAGGCGTCTTTGGATTATCGATTGCGTGGGTCTTGAGCCAGCGCGGCGCGGCGGTGCAAGTCATCGATCCGGCGGGCGTGGCGGCAGGGGCCAGCGGCGGCATTGTCGGCGCGTTGGCACCGCACGTCCCAGAGAAATGGAACCCAAAAAAGCAGTTCCAATTGGAAAGCTTGCTGATGGCCGAAAGTTTCTGGCGCGACATCGAAGACGTCGGCGGGGTGTCACCCGGCTATGCACGCAGTGGGCGTGTGCAGCCCATCGCAAATGTTCCAGCGCTTGATCTCGCGCGGGCGCGGGCAGAAACGGCCAAGGACCTGTGGGGCGATGCGGCCCAATGGACGGTGCGCACGATCCAAAACCAAAACTGGTGCGCGCCAAGTGAGATGGGTTTGGAGATTTACGACAGCCTAAGTGGGCGAATACATCCGCGACAGGCTTGCATGGCATTGGCAGCAGCACTTGCCGCGCGCGGCGTAACGATCGCGCAGGACGGGCCGGACACACCTATCACGATCCATGCCACAGGGGTCGCGGGGCTTGAAACGCTGAATGCCAGCCACACACGCATGGTCGGTGCTGGGATCAAAGGTCAAGCGGTGCTGCTAGATTTCGCCTTGCCCGATGCGCCGCAACTTTTTGCCGATACACTGCACATCATTCCACATGGCGATGGCACCACCGCAATCGGGTCGACCACAGAACGCGACTATTCCGACCCGATCGGCACAGACCAACAA
>CAZJAW010000042.1:0-10638 GCA_964544035.1 uncultured Rhodobacterales bacterium | reverse complement strand
TACGAGATTCGCCTTAGTCTCGTGGGCTCGGAGATGTGTATAAGAGACATTCCTTGTATTCTCCCTCAAAAACAGTCAAATATCGGCACAGTTCACGCCGTTGCTCTCGGGCAGCTCACCTTTTCGTTAGCCAGTATCAGCCAAGTTGCTTACATGACCTTACACAGTAAACATAATTCTCGACACGCCCGCGTTTTCGAAATTCTGCGTCAAAACCAAATGGCTGACGAGGCGTCGAATGATTTGCGGAAAGAGAAAACTGCACCAGTCGCTCCTGAACAGATCGAGGCGTTCAGAAGCGCAGCGCTTCAATCGTTTGATCGCTCAGGTGCTATCAGCGCGAAACCCCGTCGCGACAACAAATTTTTCTGAACTGTCGGCGCGCGAGGCGGGCGGCTTGACGTTCGCCACCTTGGTAAAGCGTTGTTTCAAAAGCTTTTGTAGTGACCCTTCGGCCCCACCTGCCAGTGTTTTGGCAACAAAAGTGCCGCCGTCCTCCAGCACGTCGAACGCAAAATATGCCGCCGCTTCGCACAACGCGATAATGCGTAAGTGGTCGGTTTGCTTGTGGCCCGAACTTGATGCGGCCATGTCTGACATCACCACATCAGCCTTGCCGCCCAGCAGCTCTTTGACCCGAATGTCGGCGTCGTCTTCCATAAAATCGATTTGATGCAAGTCGCAGCCTGCGATGGGCTCCATTTCCTGCAAATCAACGCCCAAAATGGTGCCGACAGCTTTGCCCGAACGCTCGTTGAGTACGTTGCACCGTTTGACGGCGACTTGGCACCATCCCCCCGGAGCCGCCCCAAGATCGACGATCCGCGCGCCGGGCACCAGAAAGCGGAACTTGTCATCCAATTCCAGAATTTTGTAGGCCGCGCGCCCGCGATAGCCTTCGGCTTGCGCGCGTTTTACGTAGGGATCGTTCAATTGCCGCTGCAACCACCGGGTTGAAGACAGCGAACGCCCGCGCGCGGTCTTGACCTTGACCTTCAGATCGCGTTGCCCGCGTCCTGATGTGTTTTTACCTGTGGGAGTCTTGGCCACGTTACTCACCTCTTGTTCAAGCCGCAGTCGATACCGTGCCTGAGGCGGCGCTTCAAGACGACTCGCGAAATCAGCCCTAGCCGCGATGCGGAGACGACACTGCGCCCTTGGGGCGTACTGATTGTTCTTCAAGCACGCCATCCGCGCTCATCTGCGCGTATAGCAACCCTTCACGCAGGCCGCGATCTGCGACTGAAAGCCGATTTGTCGGCCAACACCGCATAAGCGCCTGAAGGATGGCTGCACCTGACATGATCAGCGTGTGCCGGTCTGACCCAATACGCGGATCCGCCCGTCGTCCACCCGGCCCCATATCCAGATAGGATCGGATCACCGCATCAATTTGTCCCGAGGACATACGCAATCCATCTACCTTAGTCCGATCATAGCGCTTCAGTCCTAAATGTGAGGCCGCGACAGTCGTTACTGTGCCGGAGGTCCCGACAATCTGGAACCGCTCTGTCGGTTCTGTCGCGTGATAGGGTGAAAAGTCAGCAAGGTTTTCTTCAAAAAACCAACTCATCAGTGCAAAGCGTGCCGCATCATCTTCGACATCATTGAACTGTTCGCGCAGCGTCGCCACCCCAAGTGGTACGCTGATCCAGTCAACGACTCGCGCTTCGGGCACATCACTCACCGCGCGGACAAAACCGGAATGCAGGCGCATGATCGCTTGGGGGCGGTCTTTCTTTGCAACTTTGGACAGGTCGATCCACACCAGTTCAGTCGACCCACCGCCAATATCTACCACCAGCAGGTTTTCTGTCTTGGGGCTGACCAGCGGTGCGCAGGAAATCACCGCCAGACGCGCTTCTTCCTCTGGTTCAATGATATCAAGGCGCAGCCCGGTTTCGCGGTGCACGCGCGCGATAAATTCACGGGCATTTACGGCACGCCGACACGCTTCTGTTGCAACGAGCCGCATACGGCGCACTTTGTGGCGCTTGAGTTTTTGCTGACAGATGCGCAATGCCTGAACCGTGCGCGTCATGGACCCGCGCGAAAGCTTGCCAGAGCGTTCGAGCCCGTGACCAAGTTGCACAGATTTAGAAAAGCTATCGACAACATGAAAGCCCGCGCCTTGCGGCTCGGCGATCAACATACGACAACTATTCGTACCCAGATCAAGCGCGGCATAAAGCTCAGGCGATCCGGGAGCACGCGGTACGGGCTGAGCCCCCTGTGCAGGGCCCCTTTTGTGTGTCGCGCCCGCACCTTGGGGACGCTTTGGCGCCATCTTTTGCGCCTTTCATATCGAGTTACCCCAACGATAGGTCGGCGCGCGCCGTGGTGCAAGTGGATTGGCGTACCCAACTGGTCATTGATTTGTGTTTTGCAATGAACGGATTGGTGAAAAAGCCGTCAAGATGGCGATATTCGTGCTCAAGCCTTGCCGCAAGGACACGATGTGTCTTTGGCTTGAGGTCGTCCAACATCAAAGGAGAGTCACTGGAATTGAAATGTGGAACGGTCACGCGCGCGTCGATATGTTCGCTTAGATCGTCCTGCAGCTTCGAAATGTCCGAAGTTCGATAAACCCGGTCATATCGCGCAAGATCCGCCCCGGTGAAGATGGAAGTTGTAAGGCGTGGTGTTTTACGGAAGATGACACCGCGATGTAAGCGGATAGGTTTTGGAAAAAATAGTCCGGATCCGGATCAGGTGTCAGGTTCACCTGCCCTCGGTTAATTTTGCGACTTTTGTGCAGCTCACGCAGACCAACAACCCTATTGGTGTAAACCGCCAGCAACCGCTTCAGAGGGTCGCGTACTACGGTAAAACGAAAATAGTCCTGAACTTGGTCCCAGCGGTGCATGCGGAACCGTTGCGTTTTGTAAATGCTGTGCACTTGCTTTTGGCCGAATGCCGTCGGGTCAGATAAATCCTGCGTCGGATCGATCGCCGCCAGTGCCGCTTTGATTGATGAACATGCTGCTTTTGGCACAGCCATATAGGCCAGCTTTTTGGGGTCCACCCGAATAACCATCGTACCTGCTCGTTTTGTTTCATTGTTATTATGATTTCTTTTCAATTTACCCGAATGCGCTTTTGCGCGAAGAGCGTGCAGAACGTTTTATGCGAGCTGTGGCGCTTAGGACTCACGCTATCGCGGCAAGTCGCAAGTGCTGCTGCATTTGTCGAAAACAAACCGCGGCACTGGCCTGCGTTGTCCTATCAGGGACGTATAGCATTGGAGGAATCACATGCCTGACGTGACAATCGTTTACTGGCGCGACATCCCAGCCCAAGTGATTGTGGGCAAAGGGCGGCGTGGCTCCAAACGGCAATTGGCCGAACGCTTTGAACAGGCCATCGACCGTGCCGCCATGAAAGTGAACGCCAAGGATGCGGACGCTTATCTGGCGGAGTGGCGCAAGGCTGACTCCTATCCGGTCGAAGGGGATCCGGGCGACGTGGCCGAAGCTGAAGCCCTACGTCTGGAAACAGAATACGATACCGCGCGCATAAAGGCGCTCATTGACAATGAGGGTTGGGCCTGAGGCCGCACCATAGACAGGGCATTCTGCCCGCATTCAAAAGGAGGTCTTGCCATGGCTTTGTTGAATTTCAAAAAAGATGACGGTCCGGTTTCCGGCACGCTCTCGCCCGAAGTTGAGTCCTTCTTGCAGGGGTATTCAATTGAAATCATGCCCCGCACTGCCGAAAAAGTGGACGATTTTTGCGCACTTTTGCCTGCGGGCACACGTGTTTACATCGCGCACATCGAAGGCACGCCGATCGAAGACATGGTGGCCACCGCAAAACGTTTGAACGCTGACGGTTTCCCAGTAATGCCGCATTTTCCAGCGCGGATCATCAAGGATGCGGACACTCTTTCTGATTGGATCGCCCGTTATCAAGGCGAAGCCAATGTGGATCAGGCATTGTTGCTGGCCGGCGGTGTCGATCATCCGCATGGTAACTTCCATTCCTCTATGCAGTTGCTCGAAACCGGAGCATTCGACAAAGCAGGCTTCAAAAATCTACACGTTGCAGGCCACCCCGAGGGCAACAAAGACATCGACCCGAATGGTGGTGAGCAAAACGTGCAGGACGCACTGCGTTGGAAACAAGATTTCTCAACCCGCACAGATGCCAAGATGGCCATCGTTACTCAGTTCGCCTTTGAAGCAGCCCCCGTCATCGCATGGGCTGATGCGCTGAAAGATGCAGGCATCGACCTGCCCATCCACATCGGCATCGCGGGTCCGGCCAAGTTACAAACTATGATCAAATTCGCCATCGCATGTGGTGTCGGCCCGTCTTTGCGCGTTCTTCAACGCCGCGCCAAGGACGTGACGAAACTGCTTATGCCGTTTGAACCGACTGATGTGATCTCAGATCTTGCCGCACACAAAGCGGCCAATCCAGATTTCAACATCACTCAGGTGCACTTCTTTCCATTGGGGGGCATAAAGACCAATGCCAATTGGGCCATTCAAAATGGCGGTGCCTCTGCCATCCCCGTCAACGCTTGATGTGACCGTTCCGGTCGACAACTAACGCGACCGTCCCGGTCGACACTTAACGCGACCGTCCCGGTCGACACTTAACGCGACCGTTCCGGTCGACACTTAACGCGACCGTTCCGGTCGACAAAAAAGGACTTCACCCGCAATGGTACGCACCATCGTCGAATCTAAGACCAAGACTGCCATCATCGGCTTTGATCAGCCGTTCTGTGTTATTGGCGAACGCATCAATCCGACCGGGCGCAAGATCCTGAACGAAGAACTGGAGCGTGGCGATTATTCCCGCGTCGAAGCAGATGCGCACGCGCAGGTCGCCGCCGGAGCCACAATGCTAGACATCAACTCGGGCGCAGTATTTTCAGGCAAAATGGCCGAAGACCCGCGCTATGCCGACAACAACTTTGTTGAGCCCACCTTGATGACAGAATTGGTCACGCGCGTTCAAGCCATCGTCGATGTGCCGCTGTGCATCGATAGTTCAGTTCCCGGCGCACTGGAAAACGGACTGGCTGCCGCCGAAGGGCGCCCATTGCTGAACTCGGTCACGGGCGAAGAAGAACGGCTAGAACTCGTTCTACCTCTGGTCAAGAAATACAACGTTCCGGTTGTTGCGATCTCAAACGATGATACCGGGATATCCGAAGATCCCGATGTGCGTTTTGCTGTTGCCAAAAAGATCGTAGAGCGCGCCGCTGATTTTGGCATTCCAGCGCACGACATTGTGGTTGATCCGCTGGTCATGCCGATTGGTGCGATGGGCACAGCTGGCCTGCAGGTCTTTACCCTTGTGCGGCGCTTGCGCGAAGAGTTGGGCGTGAACACCACGTGCGGTGCATCCAATATCTCTTTCGGGTTGCCTAATCGGCACGGCATTAACAATGCGTTTTTGCCCATGGCGATGTGTGCCGGGATGACATCCGCCATTATGAACCCCGTTGCTTTGCCCGTGGGGCCGACAAAAATTGCTGAAAAGCGTGCAGCTGTGGCTGCTGCAGGCATCGTGGTGCCAGAAGAAATGGACGACGAGGCCTTTGTGCAAATGTTCGGCCTTGGCTCTACCCTGCCCCGCAGCGGAAAGGAAATGGAAGCGATCCGTGCTGCTAACTTCTTAACAAATAACGACGAAGGTGGTGGCGAATGGATCAAGTTCAACCGCGCACCACCCAAAGCAGGTGAAAAACAGCGCGGGCGCGCCGGGCGCACAGGTGGTCGCCGCCGCGCTTGACCCCATAGATTTATTGCAAATTTAAACCGCGCTGTTTTTCAGCGCGGTTTTTTGTATTCGGGCGAATAGAACCAAAATTTTTGTACAGGTGGGGGGGACCGGTAACCATGTCTTAACGGACCGTGCGCTAAACCGAGACGCGAATTACGTAGCGGAGATTTAGGTCATGCCAAGTTTAGTCAACGCACCTTTTATGGTGCGTTCATGAGCGACATCATCTCACTGCATGCGCGACTTGATGGCGTTGCACTCAAGACATTGTCCTCCGATCTTACCCGCGCCAGCGCAGAAAAGTCCGTTCGAATTGATGCAGGTGAAGTGACCCACATGAGCGCTCTGGCCGCTCAGCTCATCCTAGCAGCGTCAAGAGCTGTTCACAGCGACGGCGGCACTTTCGAATTCGTCGCGTTAAGCGAACGTGCTGGCGATCAACTCACGACAATGGGGCTTTCGCCCGATAAGCTATCGGAGGGCGCGATATGAAACTGCAAGTCCTTGCTGTCGATGACAGCCGTACAATGCGGGACATGATCCGTTTCGCACTCGAACCTGCCGGTTTCGATGTGCACACAGCCGACGACGGCGTTCACGGCACTGAAGTTTTGTCACAAATCGAACCGGATGTGATTATCACAGATATCAATATGCCACGCATGGATGGTTTTGGTTTCATCGATGCCGTGCGCGAACGCAACGATCACCGCTCAACCCCCATACTGGTTCTGACAACTGAAGCTGCGCCAGAATTAAAATCGCGTGCCCGAGCCGCAGGTGCCACAGGCTGGATCGTCAAACCCTTTGATCCGGTGAAACTGGTCAAAGCTCTCCAAATGGTTGCAGGATAGGATCTCAGATGTCGACACCTGATCCCATGGCAGAAATTCGTGCCTCCTTTTTTATGGAGTGCGAAGAGCTGCTTGAAGCCATGCAGGACGGCCTGCAACAAATGGATGACGGCACAGATGACAGCGAAACGATCCATGTGGTGTTTCGTGCTGTGCATTCAATCAAAGGAGGTGCAGGCGCTTTCGGACTTGAAGCCTTGGTCCGTTTCGCACACCGTTATGAAACAACATTGGACGCCGTTCGCAACGGCACGCTGGAGACTGACCCAGAACTGATCAAATTGTTCTTTCGGGCCGCTGATCAGGTGTCTGACCTCGTTCGCGCATCCCGTGACGATACCGATCTCCCGACAAAACAAGGTGAGCTCCTCATCGCTGACTTCGACAAATACATCGGGTCAGATGAAGAAGAAGAGGCCGACGAAGAGATCGAATTTCAGCCACTAGGTTTGAGCCTTGATTTGGACTTCGGCGATGCAGACGCCGCTGATGACACTCAAACCCCGCAATTCCAGATTTTTTTCGCGCCAGAAGCAGAGATGTTCGAGAATGGCAACGATGCCTATCCAATTCTTGGCGCGTTGGCTGGGCTTGGTGAGTGTGACATTAAATGCGACGCGTCTAAACTTCCTGAATTGGACAGCCTTGCGCCCGAAACACCCTATTTAGCATGGAACATTCTGCTGAATACTCAGGTCGATGAGGCCGAAATCGCATCGATGTTCGAATTTGTCGAAGGGCTTTGTACATACACGATAACAAAGTCAGATCGCGCGGATGTTTCTTCTACGGATGAAGCATTGCCAGAATTTGAGCCACCGGTGGAAGCTGCGCCTGCACCACTGGAAAAGGCTCCCAAAGCCCCTAAAGATCCACAGCCACAAACCAAAAAGGAAACGCCTCCCGCAAGTGCAAAAACAGCGCCAACTGCGGCAAAAGCTGTTGTACGCGTTGACCTTGACCGCATCGAACGATTGGTCAACCTCGTTGGTGAGCTTGTGATTAACCAAGCAATGCTTGCACAGAGCTTGCAAAGTTCCGGACTTTCACCTCATTCCGACGCAATGAACGGTCTTGAAGAATTCCAACGTCTGACCCGCGACATCCAAGACGGTGTGATGATGATCAGGGCTCAACCGGTAAAGTCACTCTTCCAGCGGATGTCACGTATCGTGCGCGAGTCCTCAGCGGCGGTCGGTAAAGAAGTGCGCCTTGTCAGTGAAGGCGAAAACACAGAAGTCGATAAAACTGTGATCGAACGCTTGGCTGACCCCCTAACCCACATGATCCGCAACGCGGTCGATCACGGCCTCGAAAAAACGGATGATCGTATCGCTGCCGGAAAAAACAGAGAAGGTATAGTTCGTCTAAGTGCAGCTCATCGTTCGGGGCGAGTCATTATTGAAGTCTCCGATGATGGAGGTGGCATCAATCGCCCACGTGTCCAGCAAATCGCTATCGACAAAGGTCTAATCCCTTCGGATGCGGTGTTGTCGGACACGGAAGTCGACAATCTGTTGTTTCTACCGGGATTTTCAACAGCTAGCGAAGTGTCTGATTTGTCAGGGCGCGGTGTTGGTATGGATGTCGTGCGCACTTCAATTCAATCTTTAGGAGGACGCATTTCGATCACATCGTCGCCGGGTGAAGGAACTACATTTTCTATATCCCTTCCTTTAACCTTAGCGGTCTTGGATGGAATGGTCGTTGAAGTTGCGGGTGAAACGCTTGTAATTCCACTAAACATGGTGGCTGAGACACTCACGATCGCCGATGACACACTGGATAGCATTCAACCCGGCATAGACGTAGTTCGTGTCCGAGACGGGTTCGTTCCCCTATTCGACCTCGGTTATCAACTAGGTTACCGAGAAAGAAAAGAACACTACTTTGAGTCCGTTGCTCTTTTGATTTCGCAGGAAGATGGAAGCATAGGCGCTCTCATCGTGGATGAAATTCAAGACCAACGCCAAGTGGTAATCAAAGGTCTTGATGACACCTTCTACCGTGCCCCTGGAATTGCTGCTGCTACAATTCTTGGTGATGGTCAAATAGCTTTGATCCTAGATCCATCTGACATCATTGCGAAAGCAGCAGAGGCGCAAACTGCAATCCCGCGAAGAATGGAAGCCTGATATGTCCCAAGAAACGACTACAAAGTTGGAGCCAGTTGAACTTTTGACCTTCAAGCTGAGCGATCAAGAGTATTCTCTAGATATAATGTGCGTACGCGAGATTAGAGGCTGGACCAAAGCAACGCCGATGCCACATGCACCCAATTTCATGAGAGGTGTGATCAATCTACGCGGAACAGTTCTTCCTGTAATGGATTTGGCGGAACGCTTGGGGTTGCCCGCGCGTGCACACTCAGACCGCAACGTGATCATTGTGGTCAAACACGGGGATGCGATGACCGGCCTGTTGGTTGACGCCGTCTCGGACATTGTCGCAATCAAACAGAGCGACCTACAACCACCTCCAGACGCGGCGACGCACGGTGCTCCTGCGATCATTAAATCTCTGACTTTGATTGAAGATCGAATGATCCGTGTTCTTGATCTCGCAAACATAGTTGCGTTCGTTCAGAATGAAGCCGCCTGATGCGGGACGAAAGCTCGCAGGCCGAGCTCGAACAGCCCGCTTTCGATATCATAGCAGCACTTGCACAACGCGAATGCGGCTTAAAAATCATGCCTGAAAAAATCATGATGGTACAATCAAGGTTGCGTCACAGGTTACGCGCACTCGAATTACCTGACTTTGAAACTTATTCTAAGTTGGTTGACTCGCATCAAGGCACTAATGAACGAAGATTTATGATTTCGGCGTTGACGACGAATGTATCTCATTTTTTTCGTGAGCCTCATCATTTTGACGTACTTTCCACAGCGATGTTGCCGAAACTTAGAGAACGGATTCAGGCAAAGGAACGTATCCGCATCTGGTCTGCAGGGTGTTCAAATGGTCAAGAGCCATATTCGATTGCGATGCACATGCTTCGTCTCGAACCTAGTCTTGCACAGGCGGACTTTAAAATCCTAGCAACAGATATTGATCCTAAAGTTGTCACCTTTGCACGAAAGGGATCATACAGCGATCAATTGTTGTCTGGAGTATCCAAGGAAGACATAGCTCAATTTTTCAACAGCGGGACCGGGCAAGCTTCGGTAAAAGACAGTATCCGCAGATGCGTCACTTTTCATGAATTGAATCTCATGGCAGAATGGCCAATGCAATTTAAGTTTGACGCGGTTTTTTGTCGTAACGTTGTGATTTACTTTGATGTGGATACGCAAGAACGCCTTTGGCCACGTTTTCATTCGTCTCTCTGTGACGATGGGTGTTTCTTTTTGGGGCATTCTGAACGGATAGCCAACCCTGAGAGGTTCGGGTTCAAATCCGTTGGCCCTACCGCTTACAAGAAATTCTCGGCTGAGCAGCGACACGTAGCGACCTCTTTTGGAGAACATAATGGCACTTCGTGATCAAATCCGCATAATGGTTGTCGACGATATGTCGACCAGCCGCGGCATTATCGGGCAAACCCTCGATGGGTTCGGCATACGCCATGTATCGATGGCTGAAGATGGTGCGAGCGCATTGCAAATTCTCGCAAATGCTCCGGTGCATTTGGTCATCTCAGACTACAATATGCCCAACATGGACGGTCTGAAGTTGCTTCACAATCTGCGAAGTGATGCGAAAACCAAGGGAATTGGCTTCATTCTTATTACGGGTCGTGCCGAACAGCAGATCATCGAATATGGGCGTAAGTTAGGTATGAACAATTACATTAAAAAACCCTTCGAGGCGCAAGATTTGCGCAAGTGTATAGAAACGGTTGTTGGCCCATTGTAATGCATTCAACTCTAAAAACTGAACTCGATGACGCTCAAATTCTTAGGAATATGGCAGATCATCTGCGCGACCTTTCAGAAGAGGTTGCGCAGCTTTCTACGACCGTTTCAGATGTGACTGCGCTTATTTCCCCTCCTCCTTCAGTGGCAATCATTCAGAGTTTGCAAAGAATTGATGCTTTGCAGCA
>CAZJAW010000041.1:0-10779 GCA_964544035.1 uncultured Rhodobacterales bacterium | reverse complement strand
TTCCACGTTCATACGCACGCACGCTACGAGTTTGGGCATCACCGATGAGAAGCAGTGGCGTATCCGCAATCGCGTCATTGATCAGTGGTTTGTTCGCAAACGCAACAAGCGGCCAAGCCCGCGCCGCGCCAAATTCGCGTACTGCAAAAACGTAATCCTTTTGTTGATGTGTACCTTGATCGACCAAGGCCGGGAACATCAAGTCGGGCGAGGCAAAGTAGTCGTTATAGACCACGCCGGACCCGTAGTTGCGACGATGCCCGGTTTCAACATCAAGTACTTTTGTGTTTGGATTCGATGCGGTCCAGCTGTCCCATGTGGTGATAACAACAGGGCGCTGTTTCAGTGCGATGCCGCTGTCGACCAATGGGCCAACAACGGGTCGGCCGGTGTATTGGTTCCAAAGGGAATGCGTTTCGCGGTCGAACATCAGTTTGTTTGAACGATACAGAAAGCCGGACGACCCAAAAACCAGCGGCTTGGCGCGTCCGTCAACTTGGGTTTCAAACAAAATTCCTGACCCGCAAAGAGTACAATAGGCTAACGCCACGGGGACTCCGCCAATCACTTCGTTGAACATCTCGTGCCAACCCATGATGCGCAGCGGATAGGCGCGTACATCGCCATTGATCGATACGCCAAAAACCAGATCATCACCGCGCATGTATCCTGCCTGATCCGCTGAAATAAGGACTGGATTGTCCAGCGACGGGATGCCATCCTTGACCACACCGCCCCAAGTGATTTCTTCTAGGCGGATTTTCATACGATCAGGCTGAATATGTTCGGGGCGCAGGAAGTCAGCAAAGTTGTCATCGACCCGCAAAAGTAGTTCGCGTTTGAACGTCGGGAAGTCGGGGTGCGGTTTGATCTGTGGATTGCGTTCCTGCCAGAGCATCCATTCGAACCAATCGGTGGCGTGATCTTGACCGGTGATGGCGTTCAAGGCATCGGCAATTTGCGCCCCGCGTGCGCGCGAAAAGCGCAGCGAGGTGATCAAGCTGGCCGCCATGTCAGGGTTGCCGCGTGCCTTGATGAATTCCATAGCCGCTGCGAATTCGCTTGAAGTGCCCGAAAGCGGTGCGTTCATCGCATCAAGGGGTGAAATGTCTTGGGCCCAGGATGCGCGGGGCAAGGCAAGGCCCGACAAAGTCAACCCGGCAAATTGGCGGCGCGATAGCGTCATGCTTTTCTCCTTAGGCTTCCGAAAAGCCTTGTGACCAATTCCAAGATAACATGCATTGCAAAGGGTTGTGATCAATGGATCTTGCTGCCAAAACGAACACCTGACCGGGAAGGCTCTTGCCATGGATTTGCGCGCGATATTGATGGGCCTGACCTTTGCTTTCATCTGGTCATCGGCCTTTACGTCCGCGCGGATCATTGTCGAGTACGCCTCGCCGCTTGCTTCGCTTGCATTGCGCTTTCTTGTGTCTGGTTTGATCGGGATAGCGATTGCTCGTGCATTGGGGCAAACGTGGCACCTAACACGAGACCAATGGCGCGCGACGGTCGTCTTTGGGGTATGTCAAAACGCGATTTATTTGGGAATGAACTTCTATGCGATGCAAACGGTTGAGGCGTCGCTGGCTTCCATAATTGCCTCTCTGTTGCCGCTTATGGTTGCCTTTGCAGGTTGGGTGATTTTCCGCGACAAGTTGCCCGCGTTGGGTGTCGTCGGGCTGATGCTGGGGATTGCAGGTGTTGTTCTGATCATGTCCTCTCGGATCGAGGCGGGTGTTGATCTGTATGGCGTTGCTTTGTGCGTCATCGGGGCGATTGCTTTGACGATTGCTACCTTGTCGATGCGCACAATGTCCGCAGGCGGGAACCTGTTGATGGTTGTTGGCTTACAGATGATTGTTGGCGCCTGTGTGCTGGCTTTGGCCTCTGCCGCGACAGAGACGATCCACGTCAGCGTCACACCTGAACTGATCGCTGCCTTCATCTATACAACCCTTGGGCCGGGGTTGCTGGCAACATGGATTTGGTTTTCGCTAGTGGAACGGATCGGGGCGATCAAGGCGACAACGTTTCACTTCCTAAATCCGTTCTTCGGAGTGGCCGTTGCGGCAGTACTGCTGGGCGAGCGTTTGGGGCCACGCGACGTGCTTGGGGTCGCGATCATTGCCGCTGGTATTCTTGCGGTGCAATTGTCACGCCAACGTAAAACCTGAACGCACCCTCTTGCGCGTGTCAGGGGGGCACATATTGTGCCCCGCAACCTAAATTGCCGGAACGCCGACATGCACCGCCGTACCTTTTTATTGTCTTCTGTCGCTTTCCTAATTCCGACGGTGACATTGGCCTATCCGGCTGAAATGTTCTCTCCTGCTGTTTGGCGCGATTTGCGGGATCAAGACGGGGTTGTGATTTTGAATTATCGTGCCAGTTGGTCGCTGACCTGTCAGATCAAGGCTGACCTGATCGCTGAAGCTTTGATGGAAAACCCTGCTTACGGGCAATTAACTTTTGTCGACGTAGATTGGGACACGTTTGGCAGGTCGCAATTGACGGAACGCCTGAAAGTCACGCGTCGCTCGACGCTGCTGGTGATGAAGAATGGCAAGGAAATTGCGCGTCTTGAAAATGCACCCTATGCGCGGGACGTGCGCGGGCTGCTGGATATCGCACTTGCCGCGTGAGTCAGCAGTGTCTGTGATTGCGTTGTGGTGTCAGTGAGGGCCGGATGAAACTTCTTTTTGTACACCAGAATATGCCGGGCCAGTACCGGGAACTTGTGCAGTGGCTGTCTGCTCAGGGCGGTCACGAGGTTGTCTTTCTCACGCAACGTGAAAAACACCCCGACATTAAGGGCGTGCGCACGGTTGTCTATAAAACGCATCACGTCGCTGACAACGATGCCTATGGTCTGTCAAAAACATGGGAAACTGCCGCTGGCAATGGGTTCGGCGCGGTACAGGCACTTGGCCAGATTGTTAAGGCTGGCTTTACCCCTGACATCGTGATCGGCCATGTCGGCTGGGGGGAGATGACCTTTTTCCGCGAGGTGCTGCCCAACACGCCGATGATCGGGTTTTTTGAGTATTTCTATTCTGTGCATGGCGGCCCAGTGGGGTTTGATCCTGAGTCACCCGTGAGCGATCACGCGCCTTATCTGATGCATGGGCACAACGTCGTGCCATTGGTCAATATCGAGGCCGTTGATTTAGGTCACAGCCCGACCATGTGGCAGCGTAACCGCTTTCCTGAAAGCTTCCATGACAAAATCTACGTCTGCCATGATGGCATTCGCACGGATAAATTGGTGCCAAACAAAAAGGCCAGCGTGACCTTGGGCCGTATTGGCCGCCCGTTGACAAAAAAGGACGAGATCGTGACCTTTATGGCGCGCAATCTGGAAACCACGCGTGGGTATCACCAGTTTATGCGCGCTGTGCCGCACATCCAAAAGGCGCGACCTAATGCCCGTATTCTGGTGATCGGAGGCAATGACGTGTCCTACGGTGGCAAATCCAAACATCCGGGTGGTCTGAGGGGGCAGATGGAGGCTGAGGTCGGGCATTTGCTTGACTGGGATCGACTGCATTTTTTGGGTCAGGTGCCTTATGAAGATTACCAAAAGATCATCCAGATAAGCACCTGCCATATTTATTTGACGATGCCCTTTGTACTGTCATGGTCGTTGTTAGAAAGCATGTCGATGGGTGCCACTATCGTCGCCAGTGATGTCGCGCCCGTGCGCGAAGCGATGACCCACCAAGAGACAGGCTTATTGGTCGATTTCTTTGATGCCAAAGCCATTGCGGCACAAGTGTCTGAGGTTTTAGCCCGTCCAAAGAGCTTTGCGCACATTGGTCCTGCGGCACGTCAGCATGTTGTTGACACATATGATTTCCTGACAGTTTGCTTGCCGGAACATATCCGGCAGATCAACGCGCTTGTGCCCGATGAAATCAAGATCAAGGTGCCATAAAAAGTGCGTGTGGTCGTCCTTGGTGGGAATGGTAAACTAGGGCGCCTGCTGGCCCACGTGTTTCCGCGCCCGGTGACATGGCTGACCCGCAAAGATGTCGACATCCGCAACGGTAACTCGCTACGGGATGCTCTGACAGGAGCCGACGCAGTTCTTTGTTTGGCTGGGGTAACTCATGGACGTCCGGAGCCGATGGAAGCCAATGTCGATTTGGCGCGAAACACGCTGGATGCGGCGCGTGATGTTGGGGCGGGCCGCGTGTTTTTGTTTTCCAGTGCGGCGGTTTATGGTCATTTGTCTGGCGCCTTAAGCGAAGATGGGCCCACTGCGCCGCTGTCTCCGTATGGCAAATCTAAGCTGGTGATGGAAAAAATGGCCGTAGGTCATGCCCATCCCAACACGGTTTTGCGTTTAGGGAATGTTGCGGGCGCTGATGCAATCCTTGGCGGATGGAAGCCGGGATTTACTCTTGATACTTTGGCGGATGGGTCGACGCCGCGGCGTAGCTATATCGGGCCAGTACGCCTTGCCGGCGTTTTGGCGGATTTGTGCGCCGTACATGGTTTGCCTGCGCTGATGAACGTGGCTGCACCTGGATCGGTTGAAATGGGTGCGCTTTTGGAAGCGGCACAAAAGGACTGGCAACCACGCCCGGCGCAGGCTGAAACAATAGCGCAGGTGACTCTCGATACTTCGAGGCTGGAACAGTTCATTGATTTTGCGCCAAATGATAGTAGAGCAGATGGTATTGTGGCGGACTGGCGAAAGGCAACGACTGCACGATGACATGGCGCAAGCGCATCTTTGATCTGTTTTTTGCAAGCCTTCTGGTGGTGATCCTTGGGCCGGTCATTCTGTATCAATGCTGGGTCGTTTGGCGTAAACAAGGCAGGCCTTTGTTTTATGTCGCGGAACGTATGAAGACGCCGACTCAAAGTTTTGGCTTGCTGAAATTTCGTACCATGACAGTGGTCAATTCGGATGCGGGGGTGTCTGGCGGTGACAAGACGTCACGCATTACACCACTGGGTGCAAAGATGCGTGCACGGCGGCTGGATGAATTTCCACAACTTTGGAACATTCTGCGCGGTGATCTTAGCTTTGTTGGTCCGCGTCCGCCACTAAGAGAATACGTGGACCGTTTCCCTCAAATTTACGAGGATGTGTTGAAATCACGCCCCGGCGTGACCGGGTTGGCCACGATCAAATTTCATAAACACGAAGACCGTTTGCTCGCGCGGTGCGCCTCACCAGAGGAGACAGATGACGTTTACGCTCGTATTTGCGTGCCGAGGAAAGCGAAACTTGACCTGATATATCAAAGGAATCAGAGCACCTGCTACGATTTCGATCTGGTATTCCAGACAATTGGCAATTTATTTCGAAAAAAGGGACGTTGAACGCGGGCTAATGCCAATTGATGTGGGTTCAGCGGCAAAAATGTGCCCACGGGCGTGTAACCTTTTGCATTGTCTTAAGTTTTCCTTCTATATGCTCGAACTGGGGTTCTGATGCTTTTGCGCACTGTAAGTTTGATCAATGCGTTGCCGTTGTATCGGTAATCACAGGCGCTTGTTGGCGCATCGGACACGGGGGCATATGCTTAGTCTATTGAAATCTCTGAAGCGCTCTCAGAAGCGGAATATTCTGATTGCAATCGATACGATATTGATTCCGGCGGCAATCTTCTTTGCTTTCAGTTTGCAAGTCAGCACGGCAAGTGCGTGGGCGATGACGCTGATGTATCTGCCGATTTTACCGTACATCCTTCTTGTTGCAGCGGCGCTTTCGATTTGGCTTGGGATTTCTTCCACCACATTGAATGATTACGAAGCGGGATCCATTGGGCGCACGGCTGTCTTTGCAGGCCTCTTGACGATGATCTCGACGCTTCTGGCGACGGCTGCGAAAATGCCTATTGCGCTAAGTACGCAGGTTGTGTTTGGCATTACGTTCTTTGTGTTTTCGATCATCAGCCGGGCGATCTTGTTGCAGGTCGTATTGGCGATTTATCGCAATGGCACTGATCGCTGCCGTGTTCTGATCTATGGGGCAGGGACGACGGGCATGCAGTTGGTGTCAGCTCTGCGCAATCACGAGCTGATCGACCCAATCGCCTTTGTTGACGACAATCAGGCGCTTCACGGTATGAATGTGCTGCGCCTTCCTGTTTACAGCCCAGTACGCATCGCGGAAATCGTAGCAGAGAAGCAGATCGACCGGGTGTTGCTTGCTATTCCGTCGCAAAGCCACACGAAACAGATGCAAATCGCGCGTCGCCTTCAACGTATGGGTCTTGAGGTACAGGCGCTGCCGTCCTTTTCACAGTTGATCGGCGAAGAAGCGCTGTTGGAAAAGTTGACACCGGTCAATGCACGCAATTTCCTTGGACGGGACGAAGTGAATACACTTCCGGGAGAGGGTGCAGAAGCTTACGCTGGGCGCGTAGTGTTGATTTCTGGCGCAGGGGGTTCGATTGGTTCGGAACTGACCCGACAAGTGATGGAATGCCGTCCTTCAAAAATTGTGCTCTACGAACTCAGCGAGCTTGCCCTTTACCAAATCCATCAGGAAATGCTTCAGCTTTCTGAAGGTAGTGATATCGACATCGTTCCCTTGCTAGGATCGGTGACTGACGCGCGGCAAGTGCGACGTGTTTTGCAAACTCACAAAATCGAGGTTGTTTTGCACGCTGCTGCGTACAAACATGTGCCCTTGGTCGAATTCAATCCATTGGCTGGTCTTGCCAACAACGTTCTGGGCACCCACACGCTGGTGACTGAGGCGGCAGAAGCTGGTGTTGAGCGTTTTGTCCTAATTTCTTCAGACAAAGCCGTTCGTCCTACCAATATCATGGGTGCGTCAAAACGGTTGGCTGAACTTGTCGTACAGGACGTGTCTGGCCGGATTGCTGCAAAAAAGAACCTAGTCTTTTCGATTGTGCGCTTTGGCAACGTCCTTGGTTCGTCCGGGTCGGTTGTGCCTCTGTTTCAAGAGCAATTGCGCAGGGGTGGTCCCTTGACTGTGACCCACAGGGATGTTTCGCGCTATTTTATGACAACACAGGAAGCGGTGCACTTGGTGTTGCGCGCAGGTTCCATGGCGCAGGGCGGAGAAGTCTTTGTCCTTGATATGGGTAAGCCTGTCAAAATCGAACGACTTGCACGGCAGGTTATTGAAAGTGCCGGGTTGAGCGTACGGGATAGTGAAAACCCAGATGGCGACATCGAAATCGAATTTACTGGTTTGCGTCCAGGTGAAAAAATGTCCGAAGAACTGACGCTGAATGGCGCGTTGGTTGGAACCGGACATAAGAAAATTTTCTTTACAGTCGAAGATCGACTGAGCGAGATCGAAGTTGCCTCTGCACTCCGGTCATTGCGCCACGCATTGGCCGCCAGTGATGAAGACGCCGCACGTGCGTTGGCACGGCGTTGGGTCGAAGGATACAACGGTTCTGTTTCTTTGCCTTTGAAGGATCAGGAGTTGGCTACTCCTGTATCCTGAAAGACGCGCTTTCTAGTTGCTCAGGGCACGTAACTTCTGTTGACGTTGATTTTTCGCACGCGCACATGGTCTAAACGCACCAACAAAAAAAATATGTTCGGACAGTGAAGAAAATGGCGAAGACTTTTCAGACATTGTTATTGGCCGGGGTGAGTTGTGGTGCGGTGAGTGCTGCGACAATGATGGCGACCGCGCAGGGGCGTTCTGTTGAAAAATCTCCCGTGACGACAACAGCGCCGTCTCTAAGTTTCTTCGGTACTCCTGGTTTGATTGATCTACCCAGTGGCGAAGCACTGCCGGATGGCCAGTTTGCTGTTGGAGTGTCCCACTTTGGTGGGCAAACTCGTACAAATCTGACGTTCCAATTTTCGCCGCGTATTTCAGCAACGTTTCGGTATGTTGGTCTTCGAGACTTTGACTCGGCCGGGTTTTCGACGTTCCGTGACCGTAGCTTCGATTTCCGGTATCTGCTGGTCAAAGAAGGGCGCTACAAACCGGCAGTTACTGTTGGTCTGCAAGACTTTTCAGGCACAGGAATTTACGCCGCCGAATATTTGGTAGCCACCAAGAATTTCAACCGCCCCTTCCGCTTGCCCGGTCAAGTCAAGGTGACGGGTGGTCTTGGATGGGGTCGGCTTGGGTCGCGAGGTGACATTGGTTCTCCTTTCGGCTCAGACCGTCCGAGTTTTGATCCCGGCGATACTGGCGGCGAACCTTCGACGGATTCGTTCTTTCGTGGACCCGTCGCGCCTTTTGGAGGTGTCGAGTGGCAGGTCAACGACCGGCTTGGTCTAAAGGCTGAATATTCGAGCGACGCCTATGAGCTAGAGACTGAACTTGGAATTTTTTCGCGTGATTCAAGCTTCAACTTTGGCGCGGAATATCAAGTCACCAAAAATTTGAGGGTCGGAGGGTATTACCTCTACGGGTCCGAAATCGGCTTCAATGCGCAGCTTCAAATAAACCCAAAGAACCCAGCTACGCCGTTTAGGCTAGCTGGGCCGCGTCCGATCATTGTGCGCCCTGATCGCAATGCCAATTCGGCGGCCTACGGTACAGAATGGGCGGCGTCGCAAACGGCGCCGCTGGAAGTGCGTGACGCGATCAACCCCGAACTGTCCGAGGATGGCATCCGACTGGAAAGCGTAACAGTATCGGCAACGCGGGCCGAAGCGCGGGTGTCCAGCATTCGCTATGCCAACCAGGCTATTGTTGTGGGGCGTACCGCCCGTTCTATGGCACGGATCCTGCCGCCTTCGGTCGAAACCTTCGACATCGTGTTGGTAAACAATGGGCTGGCTCTGTCAAAAGTCACTGTGACGCGCCGCGATCTGGAGACTTTGGAATTCCAACCTGATGCTAGTCAGCGTTTGCTGTCCAAAGTTGTCATCGACGACGCGGAACCACGCGCTAGGGATGCTGCGGTTCCTGTAGACGATGTCTATCCGCGGTTTAGCTATTCGGTTGGCCCTTTTGTTCGGCCCAGCTTTTTTGATCCTGACGAGCCCATACGGGCGGATGCGGGTATCTCCGTCGGAGGAAGACTTCGGTTTGGTCCGGGCTGGTCGCTGGCTGGCGAAGTCCGTCACCGTCTAGTGGGCAATATTGAGGACAGTGAACGTTTGTCCAACTCGGTTCTCCCACGTGTGCGCACCGACGCAATTTTGTTTGCGCAGGCCGCGGATACGACGCTTGAAAACCTGTTTGTGTCAAAGCAGTGGAAGCCCGGCAAGAACACCTATGCACGGATCAGCGCTGGGTATCTGGAACAGATGTTTGGCGGTGTCTCGACGGAGCTGCTTTGGAAGCCAGCACAAAGCCGCCTCGCTATTGGTGTTGAGGCGAACTACGCCAGACAACGCGATTTTAATCAACGGTTGGGCTTTCAGGAATACGACGTCGCGACGGGCCACGTGTCAGCCTATTACGACATTGGCAAAGGCTATTTTGGGCAAGTGGATGTGGGGCGGTACCTAGCTGGTGACGTTGGCGCGACTTTCACCGTCGAGCGGCAGTTTGCGAATGGTTGGCGTGTTGGCGGTTTCTTTACGCTAACGAACGTATCCGCCGAGGATTTTGGAGAGGGGTCGTTCGACAAGGGTATCTCAGTCTCTGTACCGATCAGTTGGCTCTCCGGGCGCCCGACGCGGCAAACAGTGTCCACAACAATTCGCCCGGTTCAACGAGATGGCGGACAACGTCTGAGTGTTTCGGATCGACTTTATGAGCAAGTGCGTCAAGGTCATTTGACGGACCTGACCAATGACTTCGGAAGGGTTTGGGAATGATGCGCAGTGGTCTTGCTGCAGTTGCGGGTTGCGTTCTGTTTTTGGCTGGGTGCTCGGGTGGTTCTGACTCTTCCAATGCACAAGGCGCGCTCGTTGGGGATTTCGTTAAAATTCTGATAGCGCAACGTGCAGAACCTGCACCGTTACCTCAGTTGACGCCTGAACTGATTGCGGGTCTGACAGTGTCCTCGCTGGAAGTGTTCATTGAAAATACCGGCGCCACCGCGTTTCTTGTGCCGCTTTCTAACCGCCGAGACGGCGGGCCCGGCGCGTTACGCACGTGGCGCACAGGAGACAATTCACAGGTCACCTTGCGCCAAGGGGTCTTGGTCAATACTCGGGGTATTGGTGGCGACCTTGGTTCCACACAAGCCAACGCGGCAGTGAGGGCGATCCAATCCCGTTCGCCTATCTCGGGCCCTCATACGCTTTTTTTTACGAATGGCGACAACGGGACGACGCGGGTCGATCTTTCGTGTGAAATGCGCGCTATCGGCAACGAGACCATCGAGATTGTTCAACGCAAATTTAACGTGCTTCATTTGCAGGAAAACTGCTCGGGCACGCGCGAAAATATCACGTACGACTATTGGGTCGATCGCCGCGATTCGACTGTTTGGCAAACGCGTCAATGGGCAGGCCCCGGTATCGGATATGTCCGCACACGGTTACTCAAAAAGTAGAACCTTCCCCAATCTGTGAGCCAGTTCGCGGGTTTTGAGCTTTTAGAGCGCGGTTTATTTGCTTGGTTTCCGTGCGACCTTTGATCGTCGATGGCACTGTCAGCGAAATCGTTTCAGCATCTCACTTCACGAATTTGCGCATCACGGCGGCGCTTCACCCTCTTTTATTTGCGACGTTTCCATCCCAAAGTAGGTGTAGACTCGCCGCAACACGGGAGAGGCCCGAAATGACTGAATACACCAAGAACCCCGACGTAATCGCAACTTTGTCGCCGGAAGAATTCTATGTCACTCAAGAAAGTGGAACAGAGCGTCCGGGCAAGGTCAAGCGGCTCAAGAACAAAGAACGCGGCAGTTACGTTGA
>CAZJAW010000040.1:0-10877 GCA_964544035.1 uncultured Rhodobacterales bacterium | reverse complement strand
TGCGTGTACCTCACAGACGCATTGCACCCCGCGCACAAACAACGAAATCACAAACGACGGTGTGTGACATCACACATCCTACTTATTAACTTCCAATCGTAAGGAGAATTCTCATGGAAGGTGAACTCGCACACATCGGCGCAGGCCTCGCAGCAATCGGCTCAGGTGCCGCCGCAATCGGTGTTGGCCACGTGGCTGGCAACTTCCTCGCTGGCGCTCTGCGCAACCCATCGGCAGCAGCCGGTCAGACAGCGACACTGTTCATCGGCATCGCCTTTGCAGAAGCTTTGGGGATCTTCTCGTTCCTCGTCGCTCTGCTGTTGATGTTCGCTGTCTAAGTCACTCTGAGCAGCATTCCTTACGCGCGGGCGGTGTGATAGAAATCTCACGGCCCGCAGTAAAGGCTCGCCACTTCGGCCCACACGATGGGTCAACTCAGGGGAACGACCGACATGGCAACTGACACAAATGCAGCGGCAGAGGTTGCAACAGGCGCGGCACCCGGTATGCCGCAGCTGGACCCAACCGTATTCAGCAACCAAATCTTTTGGTTAGTGCTGGCTCTGATCGCCATCTTTTTTGTGCTGTCGCGCGTGGCCTTGCCGCGCATTGCAGCCATTCTTGCCGAACGGCAGGGAACTATCACAAATGACATCGCTGCGGCCGAAGATCTGAAAAACAAAGCAGAAGAAGCCGAAGCCGCCTATGAACAGGCGTTGGCTGATGCCCGTGCCGAAGCACAGCGGATCGCAGGCGAGACCAAGGCTAAAATTCAAGCCGATCTGGATGTCGCCATTGCCAAGGCTGATGCAAGCATTGCAGCCAAAGCAGCCGAAAGCGAAAAGGCGATTGCTGAAATTCGCGCCGGTTCTGTTGATGCCATCAAAGTTGTCGCCAAGGACACCGCGAAAGAGATCGTGGCCGTCATGGGCGGTAAAGCTGATGCAAAGGCAATCACTGCCGCAGTCACTGCACGGATGAAAGGATAAGCGCTATGCGTCTCAACACCCTCACATCCACACTGGTTCTCGGTCTGATGGCCAGCCCTGCGCTGGCCGCTGATGGACCGTTCTTTAGCCTGGCAAACACGGACTTTATCGTCACCGTTGCATTTATCTTGTTCATCGGGGTGCTGTTCTATTTCAAAGTGCCCGGTATGATTTCGAAGATGCTGGATGAACGTTCGACCGGTATCCAGTCTGAGCTGTCAGAGGCACGTGCTTTGCGTGACGAAGCACAGGCGTTGTTGGCATCCTACGAACGCAAGCACAAAGAAGTGCAGGCGCAGGCGGACAAGATTGTAGCGCAAGCTAAAGTCGATGCCGAAGCGGCTGCGGAAGTTGCGCGTGCGGATTTGACCCGTTCGATTGAACGTCGCATCGCTGCGGCGGAGGATCAGATCGAATCTGCTCAAGGTGCCGCCATCAAGGAGGTGCGTGACACTGCAGCTACTGTGGCCGTCGCTGCCGCCCGCGATGTGGTCGCCAAACAAATGACCGCGTCGAGTATGAACAGCCTGATCGATGAGGCCATCGCCGAAGTTGACAGCAAGCTGCACTAAGCGCTGTACCAAATTGACTATTGTAAAACCCCGGCCATGTGCCGGGGTTTTGCGTTTTAGCCTCCGGTTTCGTGATCCAGCCGTTGCCGCGCGATGTCTTCGTTGCGGTCGGCCTTTTGTTGATCCATCAATGCGCGTTCCACATAGTCGAGATGTGCCTCAACCGCGGAGCGGGCTGCTTCCGGTTCACGGGCCTGCAGTGCGTTATTGATCGCCCTGTGCTGGTCAAGCAGTGCCTGACGCGTGGTGCGTTGTTTGAACATGACCTGACGGTTGTAGAACACACCATCGCGCAATAACTGATACATAGATCGCATCATGTGTAGCATGACAACGTTGTGGCTGGCCTCGATAATGGAAAGATGGAACTGCGCATCAAGCTGCGCTTCTTCATCGCTGTTACGTTTGGGGTGGGCCGCCTCCATCTTTTCGAACACAGCCTGCACCACAGAGAGATCGGTGTCGGACCCGAGGCGCGCTGCGCGTTCTGCGGCGAGCCCCTCCATGTCCCGGCGAAAGCTTAGATAGTCGAACACCGCTTCGTCGTGGCGTGCAAATAGTTCAGTAAGCGCAGGTGCAAAGGCAGACCCCAAGACATCCGCAACATATACGCCCGCACCGGGGCGGGTGGTTAGCAATCCGGTGTCTTGCAACGTGCCAATGGCATCGCGCAACGACGGGCGTGACACATCCATCCGTTCAGCCAATTCGCGTTCAGGCGGCAGACGTTCGCCGGGGCGCAGAATCCCACGTAGAATCAGCTGTTCGATTTGTCGGATCACAGCAAAGGATAGCTTTTCGGGTTGAACGGGGCGAAACGGCATGATGGCACCAATCTTGGAATTGGTAAATTTATATGACCAACCTATGCGCAACGCAATCGCTCACGCAGTGCCAATTGTTTTCTTAAGGTGACGTTAACCACGTCGGCGTTAAGGCTGTTGCATGGATTCATATCTTGCCTGTCTTGCGTTTATTGTTCTGGCGACCTGCAACACTGCTGGCCCCCATTTTCGTGGGCTTCCTGCGACGACTGTCACTGTGGACGGGTCCACGTTTGATATCCGCGTGAATGGTGAATTGGCCGAAGCACTGCGCACAAATATCGAATACGCGCCGCGCTTTGGTCCCATCCGCACACGCGCTGGGCAGGCGATGGAACTCGTCAGCGGTTGCAAAGTTAAAGAGGTGCGTGGCGATGCTGCGCTGGCCACGGGAATTTTGGATTGCGGCAAAGATGGCCCGTCGCTCGACAGGTTAAAGCCACAAGGCGAATACGCATGTATAACGCTTGATGCCTATGTCAGCCCGGCCACAAACGAACTGGTTCTGGACCTCGATTGTGACCTGATTTAGCCGGTAGAACGCAATATCTTGTGGATAACCCGCCGAAAACCGCTGTTGGTAGGGGTATGGCGTTGACATAACCTGCGACGGGCGGTCACCATGAGTATTCTTATCGACTCGTTACAAGCAGGCCGGAATTGCGCTTTTCAAAACTCAGACTGACGGGATTCAAATCCTTTGTCGATCCGACTGATCTGATCATTGCGGACGGTTTGACGGGTGTTGTTGGACCCAATGGCTGCGGCAAGTCGAACCTGTTGGAAGCGCTGCGTTGGGTGATGGGAGAAAACCGCCCCACCGCGATGCGCGGCGGCGGAATGGAGGATGTCATTTTTGCCGGGGCCGCGACACGGCCTGCGCGCAACTTTGCGGAAGTTAGCCTGCATATCGACAATTCAGAGCGGCTGGCCCCTGCGGGGTTCAACGATACAGATGCGTTGGAGATCGTTCGTCGCATCACGCGAGACGTGGGCAGCGCGTATAAGGCGGCGGGCAAGGATGTACGCGCGCGCGACGTGCAGATGTTGTTTGCGGATGCCTCAACCGGTGCGCACTCTCCGGCGCTGGTGCGGCAGGGCCAGATCGCTGAACTGATCAACGCCAAACCCAAGAATCGTCGCCGTATTTTGGAAGAAGCGGCTGGGATTTCTGGTCTTTACCAGCGCCGTCATGAAGCCGAATTAAAGCTGAAAGGGGCCGAGCAAAACCTGTCACGCGTTGATGATGTGATTGAACAATTGGCGACGCAACTGGCGCAGTTGGCCCGGCAGGCGCGGCAAGCGGCGCGCTACCGCGAGATCGGCAACAATCTTCGTCTGGCCGAAGGGCAATTGCTGTATCGTCGCTGGCGCGAGGCCGATATTGCACGCGCAGCCGCAGATGATGAATTGCGTGGGCGCACAACTGCGGCGGCCCAAGCGGAAGGTGCTGTACAGCTTACCGCCAAGGCCCGTCAGGAAGCCGAAGAAGCGCTGCCGCCCCTGCGCGAAGAGGAAGCGATTGCAGCTGCTGTCTTGCAACGCCTTGCCGTGCAACGCGACACGTTAAGCGATCAAGAGGCGCAGGCGGAACAACGGATTGAAACGCTAACCCAACGCATCACGCAACTGGCTCGCGATATCGACCGCGAGGGCGGCTTGAACCGCGATGCAGGGGAAACGATTGAGCGGTTGGAATGGGAAGCTGGCGAGATTGCGAAGGCCAGCGAAGGCCATGAAGCACTTCTTGCTGATGCAGAGGCGGCATCGCGTGAGGCCGGACAAGTGTTGCAGGCGCGCGAGTCTGATCAAGGTGACAAGACAGAAGACGTCGCACGTCTGGCCGCCCGCCACGGGTCTGCGCAGCGCTTGTTGGAAGACAGCCGCAAAGTTGAATTGAAGTCCGAGGCCGAGGCGGGCAAAGCACGCGATGCCGTTGCCGCAAGTCAGGCGGCTTTGGACAAGGCAGGCGTGGATTTTGATGCAGCGCAAGTTGCTTCGGCTACGGCCGAGACGACGGCTTTACGTGCAGATGAAACTCTGATTGCCGCTGAAGAGGCCCGCGCCGAGACGCAAGCGCGTGAAGCAGATGCACGTGCCGAACGGTCTGAGGCCGAAGGCGAAATGAGTGCTTTGCGCGCCGAAGCGGGGGCTTTGGCGAAATTGGTTGAACGCGACACCGCCGAAGGTGGTCAAATACTGGACCGTTTGCAGGTCGAACAGGGTTTTGAAAAGGCGCTGGGGGCTGCGTTGGCTGACGATTTGCGCGCGCCAGAAGTTGATGCTGATGGCCCGTCGGGTTGGGCGGTGCTGCCGCCTTATAATGAAACGCAGCCATTGCCCGATGGTATCACTCCGCTGACGCAGCACGTGTCGGTGCCGGAAGTGCTGCACCGACGTATGAGCCAGATTGGCTTGTGCGATTCTGATGATGCGCCGCGCTTGCAACCTATGTTGAAGCCGGGTCAACGCCTTGTTTCGCCCGAGGGGGATTTGTGGCGTTGGGATGGTTTCCGAGCCTGGGCAGAAGATGCCCCAAGTGCGGCGGCTTTGCGCTTGCAGCAGCTCAACCGACTGGAAGAGTTGAAGCAGTCGCTTGAGCGCGCCTCGTCCCGCGCTGATGGTGCGCGCCAAGCGCATGAAACTTTGACGCAGCGCATGACGGAACTGGCTGAAGCTGACAAACAGGCCCGCCATGCGCGTCGAGAAGCTGACCGGATGGTTGCCGATGCCGCACGTGCCCTAAGCCGCGCAGAGGCGGATCGCAATCTGGCGGAGGGGCGCCTTGAATCGCTGGGACTGGCTGTCACGCGCCACGAAGAAGACGCGATGGCGGCACGTACCCGTGTCACCGAGGCTGAAGCTGCGATGGCCAACTTACCTGATCTGGAGACTGCACGCGCGGAAGTCGAAGACCTGCGTATGACAGTTGAGGCTGCGCGCATCACCATGATGTCGCGTCGCTCTGCCCATGATGATCTGCGCCGCACCGGCGAAGCACGCATCAAGCGTGCGCAAGAGATCACCAAGGAGATCAGCGGTTGGAAACATCGCTTAGAGACGGCGGAAAAACGCAGTGCCGAATTGGTTGAGCGCAAGACGACGTCTGAAGCTGAGTTGAAAGACGCGTCTGCCGCGCCCGAAGAACTGGCCGCCAAGCGTGACGCGCTGGGTCAAGAGATCACAGTAGCAGAGGCCCGCAAGGCAGAAGCCGCGAACGTGCTGTCCGAAGCCGAAACGCAATTGCGCAATGTCACGATGGCTGAGCGGGATGCAGAGCGGTTGGCGTCCGAAGCACGTGAGGCCCGTGCCCGTTCCGAAGCCCGCGCAGAAGCGGCACGCGAAACCGTGGCCTATGCGGCTGAACGTATTGCCGAAGATCAGCAGATGACGCCGAACCAGTTGTTAACGGCCTTGGATGTGAACCCGGATGACATGCCTACGGCGGGCGCTTTGGAAGCAGATGTGAACCGCCTGAAACGTCAGCGAGACGCTTTGGGTGCCGTTAACCTGCGCGCCGAGGAAGACGCCAAAGAAGTGCAGGTCGAACATGACGCATTGGTCAACGAAAAAGCGGACCTTGAGGAAGCGATAAAAACCCTACGCAGTGGTATCGCCAGCCTGAACCGGGAAGGGCGCGAGCGTCTTTTGACCGCTTTCGAGCAGGTCAATTCCAATTTTTCGTTGCTATTCACGCATCTGTTTGGCGGTGGTGAAGCAAACCTTGTCATGGTCGAAAGCGACGACCCCCTTGAGGCTGGCCTAGAGATCATGTGCCAGCCACCGGGCAAGAAACTGTCTACTCTCAGCCTGCTTTCGGGTGGGGAACAGACGCTAACGGCGATGGCGTTGATCTTTGCCGTATTCCTTGCGAACCCAGCGCCGATCTGTGTTCTAGACGAAGTTGATGCTCCGTTGGATGATGCGAACGTTACCCGCTTCTGTGACTTGCTGGACGAGATGTGCCGCCGCACTGACACGCGGTTCCTGATCATTACGCACCACGCAGTGACGATGGCGCGGATGGATCGGTTGTTTGGCGTCACAATGGCCGAACAGGGGGTCAGCCAATTGGTATCGGTTGATCTGAAGAAAGCCGAAACACTCGTGGCGTAGATGGGACTGGTTCCCGCTTTGCCCTAGACTACAGTCGATTCAGCAATGCCCGCGTCGGCCAAGCATCTGCCGCTAGTCCCAGCCGTTTTTGTTCGGCTTGGACAGCCCCACGGGTGCCTGCACCAAGGATGCCGTCAATTTTGCCCACGTTATGCCCACGCGCCTGCAGCTTTGTTTGCAGACGTTTCATGTTGTCGGGGCTAAGGCCGGCATCAGGGTTGCCTGCGTTATAGACGGGTGCTCCGCCCAAACGAGTGGCGAAATAAGCGGCCGTCAAAACATAGGTAAACGATTGATTCCAATCGAAATAGACGTCGAAGTTCGGATATGCGAGGAAGGCAGGGCCCTTGTGACCTTGTGGCAGGATCAAAGATGCGGGCAGGTTTGACAGCGACCCGCTGCGTGGCCGCACACCGCGCGCTTGCCAGTCTTTTGCAGACATTTTGGTGCCAAGACCACTGAGTGACCAATCCATGTTTGCAGGCACAGTGACCTCTTGCAACCATGGCTGACCTGCGCGCCATCCAAAGTGTTGCAGCATCTTGCCGCCCGACAAGAGGGCGTCAGGGGCAGAGGTCTTGAGGCTGACACTGCCGTCACCATCGCCATCAACACCATTGATCAAAATATCCTGAGGCAGCATCTGTACCATGCCGATCTCACCCGCCCATGCTCCGGTTGTTCGATTTGGGTCAAAACTTCCACGGGCAAAAAGTTCCATTGCAGCAAAGACTTGGGGGCGGAACAGGCTCGGTCGGCGGCAATCGTGGGCCAGAGTTGCAAGAGCATTGGCTGTGTTGAAGTCGCCTTGGAACGCGCCGTAGTCCGTCTCGAACGCCCAAAAGGCCAAAATCACATTCCGGTCCACGCCATAGCGCGACTCGACTTGATCAAAGATGGCGTCGAATCTGCGTGCGTTGTTGCGCCCGGAGTCAATGCGCGCCTGCGAAATCAGGCGGCGGGAAAAGTCGATGAAGGGGCGTTGGAAAACGCCTTGTGCCCGGTCTGCGCGCAGCACGGCGTTGTCTTGGCGGACAGAAGCCAGGAAGGCGTCGGCGGTTTTTGCGGGAATGCCACGCGATACGGCTTCGGATTTGAGGCCCGCTTTGAAACTAGAAAACGATCCGCCGCATTGTGCATGCGCCAATACTGGAAGGGCACAGATTGCCAGTGCACCCATCACATGTTTCAGAACGCCCATATCAATACTCCCAGCCCAAACATGGCGATGACCGCCAACCCCCATGCTTTCCACACGATAGCGATGGCAACGTCAATGTCGTTTGGTGTCAGATCGCGTCGTGCCGCGCCGTTGACCCACGCGAAGTCTTTGACTTCGCCGTTATAGCTGCGCGGTCCGGCCAGCGCCACGTCGATAGTGTAGGCCATTGCAGCCTCGGGCCAGCCAGCATTGGGGGACCGATGTAAAGCTGCGTCCGCGCGAATTGCGGCGCGATGTTTTGTGGCGCGGCCCACTGAGGCGACCATTATCCCTGTCAGACGGGCCGGTACCCAGTTCAAGACGTCGTCCAGTCGGGCAGACGCCCAGCCAAATTCCGCATGCCGCGGGGTGAGGTAACCCACTGTGCTATCCGCGGTGTTTACCATTTTATAGACAGCGATGCCTGGTAGGCCTGCGACGAGAAACCAAAAGGCCGGGGCAATCACGCCATCGCTGAGGTTTTCGGACAGGCTTTCGATGGCAGAACGTGAAGTGGCGGACGGGGTGGATTCTGACACATCGCGACTGACGATCATGGCAACAGCGTCACGACCTGCCTGGTCCGATTGCCGCAGCCCCGTTGCGACTGCCTTAACATGATCGACAAGCGAGCGGTGGGCGAGAAGGACGGCAGCGACGATGACAGTGAAGACAGGGCCAAAGGCTTGCAGCAACCAGCCTGCCAGGCCGGCGACGAGAGCCAATGCCGCGACAGACAGCGCACCCTTTAGGCGGCGGTTCGCGCCGGTGTTAAAAACCAGATCAAGCGCTGATATTGCGCGACCCATCAGAACGGCGGGATGCGGCACACGGGACCACAGCCAGCGTGGCTCTCCCAACACGGCGTCAAGGCACAACGCAAGCGCAAGCAAGAGTGGGGCTGTCACAATGCAGCCTCTACCTGCGCCCAAGCTTCCGGTGCAGGTAGGCCAAGTCGGATCCAGTCAGATGCGTATGGAAAGATCCGGCTCCAAACGCGACCTCTGGCCAGTTTTCTCTGCCATGCCGTCGCATCGTCGACTTGGTAAAGGCGGAATAGCGACGTGCCTCCAACCAACGTCGCACCGCAATTGCACACAATTGCATCAAGTCGCGCTGCATCTGTGCCTAGCCGTTTGCGGGTTTGCGCCGCCCAGCTGGGATCGTTCAACGCGGCTGTGCCAACCTCCAACGCAACACCAGAAACAGGCCAAGGGCCCAACATCTCTTTCAGTGCGGCAATGAGGGACGGGTCGCCAATGGCAAAACCAAGACGAAGGCCCGCAAGGCCCCAGAACTTACCGAAGCTTTTCAGCACGAGTGTGCCGGGGCGGGCGGCGAGGTTGATGAGGCTAGAGTGAGGCGACACATCGCAAAAACTTTCGTCGATGATTGCAAGCGGTGCTGTGATATCTGTGCTGCTCCACACGAACCCATCTGGGTTGTTGGGGTGTACCAGAACCTGTGCCGAAGACTCTCCTGAACTTACAATGCTCCATTCATGTGCTGCAAAACTTGCCGCATGTTCGTTGTAAGTCGGGGTGGCAATGTTCACGGACCCGGCTTTGGCCAGTCGTGGTATCTGCGCAATCAGAATTGATGCGCCGGGGGCAGCCAGAATGTCGGCCTCTTTTGGGACATCCCAAAACCTGCGCGCGGCGTCGCAAAGTGCGCTGGCAGCAGTATGGTCGGGCAAAGCTGTCCACGCATCGGTTGTAAGAGTTGGAATTGGGTAAGGAATGGGATTGATACCGGTCGACAAATCAACCCAGTCCTTGCGCGAACCACCATGCGCGTCGATTGCTAAATCTAGGCCACCACCATGATCACGCTTAGAGAACAATTGAACGCACCTTGTTTTTGAACGCACCTTGTTTTTCGCGCCCTATCAATAGGCGACTTTACGCCTGTAAAAAGCGGATTATTGTGCGAATGGCAAGTCAAAGCGTTTTGGTTAGATTTTTTTAATATTGCCTTAGGATTTTGTTAATAAATTGAACGGCATTTGCCATAAATGAGCTTGGTACGCGGCTGAGTCAGGAGTGTTAATGAATGTTTTGATTGTAGAAAGTCGCCACGAATTAAGTCTGCTTTGGGAGCGGCACCTAGAGCGCCAAGGGTATGATGTCGCCAAAGTTAGTGGTCAGGATGATGCCGTTTTACACCTCGCGAAAAAACAGGCTGACATTATTGTTCTTGATCTCGTTTTAGGTCAGGGCAGTGCACTGGCAGTGGCTGACTTCGCGAGCTACCGCCATCCAAATACCCGGGTGATTTTTGTGACTGACACGACGTTTTTTTCTGACGGATCAATTTTTAACCATGCCGGCAATGCTTGCGCCTTCTTGCCTGCGGGAACCCCACCCGAAGACCTCACGGCCATGGTCGCGCACTATGGCGGTCACTGACCACGCCCGTGGGGAGCATCAAAGTCGATCTGAGGGTTAATCGGTATGATCCGGTGAGGATTGATGCTTTCGTGGCTATAATGATAGTGGCGCACGATATGGTCCATGTTGACCGTTTCTGCGACGCCTGGCCGTTGATATAGTTCACGCGTGTATGCCCAAAGGTGAGCATAATCCATCAGCCGTTTACGGTTGCATTTGAAATGTAAGTGATAAACTGAGTCAAATCTGACCAGCGTCGTGAACAGCCGCCAATCCGCCTCAGTGATTTGATCGCCCATCAGATACCGGTGATCTGATAGCCGCGCATCCAACCAATCCAACGTGTCAAATAACGGATGCACAGCGGCATCATAAGCTTCTTGGGTGGTGGCAAAACCGGATTTGTAGACGCCGTTGTTTAAGGTGTCGTAGATGCGGTCATTCACGGGCGCGATGGCGTCGCGCAGATCCTCGGGCCAGTAGTCATCAGAATTGCCCGTGATCCCATCAAAAGCGGAATTGAACATGCGGATAATTTCCGAGCTTTCATTGCTGACGATTGTATTGCGCTGTTTGTCCCAAAGAATCGGGACAGTGACGCGCCCGGTGAATTTAGCATCTGCGCGGGTATACAGGTCGCGGGCAAAAGGTAACTGGAACAAAGAGTCTCCGGTCGCGCCATACGCATCCGTTTGAAATGTCCAGCCGTCAGTCATCATGTCGGGGTGAACCGCTGACACGCCGATATGGTCGATCAGCCCCTTCAGAGTGCGAAAGATCAATGC
>CAZJAW010000039.1:0-11001 GCA_964544035.1 uncultured Rhodobacterales bacterium | reverse complement strand
GAAGCTGGGTTATGAGTTGCGCGGTCATCGCCTTGAGCTTTATGGCGTGCCACGAAAAGATTGACCAGAAGGCAACAACACGTGCCTCGGCAAGTCCGTTGATAAGGCAAAGCCAACTGGACGCACACCAAACAAAAGACGTGATCCTGCGCGCAGACACGGCAAATAAACAAGTCAATTAGCTGTCGATCCAGCTGGAACGGTAAAGGCCAAATCATGGACAATCTGCGCGGAGCCACTGTGATGGTGCTGGCGATGCTGGGCTTTGCGCTGGAAGATGCGGTGATCAAGCTGCTTGCTGGCGCGTTGCCCGTGGGGCAGATCATCGGCATGTTGGGCATCGCCAGCGCAATCCTGTTTGCGGGGATTTGTCGCGCGCAGGGCCGTGCGCTTTGGTCGCGCAGTTTTCTGACCCCAGCCGTTATCCTGCGCAATGTGTCCGAAGCCATCGGCGCTTTGGGTTTTGTCACTGCGATTTCATTGATGCCGCTCTCAAGTGCTTCGGCGATTTTGCAGGCTGGCCCCCTGCTGGTCACGTTGGGTGCGGCCTTGTTTTTGGGTGAACCTGTTGGTTGGCGACGTTGGGCCGCCATCATCGTGGGCTTTTTTGGTGTGTTGCTGATCATTCGCCCCGGCACCAGCGACTTTGACTGGTATTCAATCTATGCGGTGATCGGGGTAATCGGTTTGGCGGTACGCGATCTGGCCATACGTCGCATCCCGCCTGAAATCAGTTCCATGCAGCTTAGTATGTTGGCCTTTCTGTCGCTTATTCCGGCCGCTGCCATCTTGATGATCGTCGCTCAGGCGCCTTTGGTCAGTCCCAGTGCCACGCAATGGGCCCTTGTCGGCGGCATCGTTCTGATTGGTGCGCTGGCTTACTTCGGCATCACATATGCCTCGCGTATCGGAGAAATCAGCTTTGTCGTCCCGTTCCGCTATTCGCGCATGGTCTTTGCGCTGATCATCGGAATGGCGGTTTTTGGCGAAAACCCGGATGCGCTGACATTGCTTGGGGCTGCTATTATCATCGGCTCTGGCCTTTATACTTTATGGCGCGAACGTGTGGTGAAAACCGCCCCTTCCCCTTAACCCCCCTTTTGTTAGCGCGCACATCGCGTTAAACGCTCGTTAAATCTTGGCAAACCAAAGGACTTTTCCTCATGAGCACCATCATCGACATCCACGCCCGCGAAATCCTGGACAGCCGGGGTAACCCAACGGTCGAAGTTGATGTGACGCTCGAAGATGGTTCAATGGGCCGCGCGGCCGTGCCCTCGGGGGCATCCACTGGCGCACATGAAGCAGTCGAAAAACGCGACGGCGACAAAGCGCGCTACATGGGCAAAGGCGTTCTTGAGGCTGTGACAGCCGTAAACGGCGAAATTGCCGAAGCACTGGTCGGCATCGATGGAACCGAGCAAGTCGAAATCGACATGGCCATGATCGAATTGGATGGGACACCAAACAAGGCACGCCTTGGGGCCAACGCCATCCTTGGCGTATCGCTGGCCGCGGCCAAAGCCGCAGCAGATTTCACGCAACAGCCGTTGTATCGCTATGTGGGTGGCACTTCGGCACGGGTGCTGCCTGTACCGATGATGAACATCATCAATGGCGGCGAACATGCGGACAACCCGATCGACATTCAGGAATTTATGATCATGCCAGTCGCCGCGGATAACATCCGCGAAGCCGTGCGCATGGGATCAGAAGTGTTCCACACGCTAAAGAAAGAACTGTCGGCAGCGGGCCTGTCCACAGGCATCGGCGATGAAGGTGGCTTTGCGCCCAACATTGGCTCCACCCGTGATGCGCTCGACTTCATCATGAAATCTGTTGAAAAAGCAGGCTACACGCCGGGCGAAGAAGTCTATCTTGCGATGGATTGCGCCGCGACAGAGTACTTCAAGGACGGCAAATACGTGCTTTCAGGCGAAGGTAAGTCCCTGTCTTCCGAAGAAAACGTGGCCTATCTGTCTGCCCTTGTGGATGACTATCCGATCATCTCGATCGAAGATGGCATGGACGAAGATGACTGGGACGGCTGGAAAATGTTGACCGACGCGCTGGGCGACAAAATCCAGCTGGTGGGTGACGATTTGTTTGTGACCAACCCTGACCGTTTGGCGTTGGGTATCGAGCGTGGTTCCGCCAATTCGATGCTGGTAAAAGTCAACCAGATCGGCACGTTAACAGAAACTCTTAAAGCAGTTGATATGGCGCACCGCGCGCGGTTCACCAATGTCATGAGCCACCGTTCCGGTGAAACCGAGGATGCAACGATTGCCGACCTCGCCGTGGCCACCAATTGCGGACAGATCAAAACCGGCTCGTTGGCGCGCTCGGACCGGCTGGCGAAATACAACCAGCTGATCCGCATCGAAGAAATGTTGGGCGAAGGCGCACAATATGCCGGGCGCAACATTCTGAAATGACCCAAAACCTAAAGGTCCGCTCAGCCAGTTTGGCCGATGCGGACCACATCGCGCGACTGTGTTGGGCCTATCGGGACCTACTGGTCGCGCGCGAAGGTGACATGCCTTCAATCGTCGATGCGTATTATGCCAAAGACAGCTATGCGACGTTGATCGCAGACCTTCCACGCATACATGCCCGCCCCAAGGGCGACATTGTGTTGGCTGTCTTTGACGGCGATGTTGTGGGCTGTGCAATGTACTACCCGCTGGCGATGCCCGGCGTTACCGAGATCAAGCGCGTGTTTGTCGATGCAAATGCGCGCGGCACTGGCGCTGGGCGCGCGATGATCGAGGATTGCATGAAACGTGCCCGCGCAGATGGCTACACGCGCATGGTCCTTGATACGGCGATCAATCTGCCCGAAGCTATCGCCCTTTATGGCCGCCTCGGGTTTCAGCCCTGCCCGCCTTTTTACGACCCTGACCCTGTGTTTGAACCTTATTTGCGGTTCTTTGAACACCCGCTTTGAAAACGCCCCGGATCGAAGGGCGAAACCAAAGCCGCCTGCGCGTTGCTCAGCGGTTGGTCCAGTACCTGTGGCGCCAGTAGTTCAGCTGTGATGGCCGCCAGTGTAATCCCCGAATGCATCACCGCGACGTGCAATCCCGCAGGGCCACAGGCACCAATCACCGGCAGCCCGTCTTGCGGCACCGGACGCTGGGCCAGCATAACTTGATCCCACACAAGCTGGTGGTTTGGTATCAACGTCTGAATCCGCGCCAATGCCGCATCGGCAAGCACATCAGGGCGCGTTGTGACTTTGGACGCATCATCGCTTTGATGATTGGCGACTGTCGGAGCCCAGATGCGCCCCGCCGCGTCTTGTCGCACTTCTTGCGCCGGAGCGGCCAACACATGCTGCAAAATTGGTGGCAGGGGTTTTGTGCGCATCATCAGCCCCGGACGGGCGAGCATTGGCAGTGAAACGCCAACACTGTCCAACAAGGCCGGACTGCCCGTGCCCGCAGCCACAATCACGCGGTCCGCAGGCACATGGCCTTGCGCTGTGTCGATCCCGGTGATGGTATCTGCGTGCGTGCTCAGACCTAATACCTGAACACCGCTGATCCGCCGCACACCGTCAAGCATTGCCTCAAGCGTTTGAACGGGTGCCGCGATCCCTTCCTGCATAAAGCGCAAGGCGCGTTGTGGTGCGACATGTGGCTCAAGGGTGGCAAATTGCGCAGGCGAGACTTCCTCTAGCGCATATCCTAGGGCAGTCAATTGATCCCTTTGCGCGTCAAATGCCGCACCCTCTTCTTCCCAGCACAGACAGCCAGTCCAGTCGACCAATCCGCCCAAACGTCGCCACGCCTCAATCCCAGCCGCGCGCAAAGCGAAATGATCGGCATTAAGGTAAAAGCTTGCATTGATCCAACCGAACGACGCGTATGTGGCCCCTGGCGCGCTCTCAAACACAGTCACTTCAGCGCCAGCGGTGTTCAACGCACGCGCAAGTGCAGCACCGATGATCCCGCCGCCAATGATCGCTACTTTCATGGGCCTTGCCCCCCTTGCCGCCTCACCCTACCTTGCGCAGATGACGGCACAAGAGATCATCGCCCACTTGGGCCTAACGCCCCATCCCGAGGGCGGTCATTATCGCCAAACGTGGGCGGGAGATGGCGATCCCAGACCCAGCGGGACCTGCATCTATTTTCTGCTGGCGCGCGGAGAAACCTCGCATTGGCACAAAGTCGATGCGACGGAAATCTGGCTGTACCATGCAGGTGCGCCTTTGATCTTGTCGCTTAGCGCGACTGACGAAGGCCCCGCCGTTGATCACGTGCTGGGACCAGACTTAAAGACTGGCGCGCCGCAAATCATCGTGCCGGAACATCACTGGCAAGCCGCGCGCAGTACCGGGGATTATACGTTGGTCAGTTGCACCGTTTCGCCGGGCTTTCAGTTCGAAGGGTTCACCCTTGCCCCGCCCGGTTTCGACATTCCGCGTTAATGCGGCAAGTCTGCAATGCGTCGGGATACGGCTGATCACGAAGCGCATCTAAATCCCATGTGTCGGACTAAGGTACGCGTGTCAAAGAGTTCGAAACCGCCTTAGAGCGCCCGACCTTAAACATGAATCACCAATACCTTGCCATGCTTCTCATTCTCGGGACATTGGCGATACTTGGTGCTTCAAGTTAAAGGCCGGACGCTTTAGTTGGGCACACTAAGGGTGCCCCCGCCGACTGCCGCGCTTACGCCAGTCGTGCCGGGGCATGACGTCGGCAGGCCCCGCGCCACGCGCACAGCAAGGTAGGCAAAAGCTTGCGCCTCAAGCATATCACCATTCAGCCCTACATCCTCAACCGGCTGCACTGGGCAATCCAGTGAAACCTCAAGCATTTTCATCAACACAGGATTATGCCGTCCACCCCCGGTGACATAGACTGCGCCTGGAGGACTGGGACAATGCTGCATTGCCTCGGCAACGCCTGCCGCACACATCGCTGTCAAGGTGGCAGCTGCGTCCGCGTCGCTGAGTTCGCGCACCAGCTTCACCATCTCTGCAAAATCGTTGCGATCCAGCGACTTGGGCGGCATGCGCGCAAAGAACGGTTCAGAAAGAAACAACTCTAGTGCGCCGGTTTCAACAGTGCCAGTCGCCGCAAGGGCACCATCCTTGTCAAAGGGCAAACCAAGGCGCGCTTGCATCAGATCATTTACCGGCGCATTGGCAGGCCCTGTATCAAAGGCCAGCAAAGCCCCAGCATCCTCGGGCCGCTCAAAACTGGGATCAACCCAAGTGAGGTTCCCCACCCCTCCCAAATTCAGGAACGCGACCGGCCCTGTCGCGTTAATCCACTTGGCACAGGCAAAGTGAAAAAACGGGGCCAATGGCGCACCCTCGCCACCCATTTCAACGTCAGCGGTGCGGAAATCCCAGACAACAGGCACGCCCAAGTCCTGCGCCAACGCCGCCCCGTCACCCAATTGCAACGTCCCGCGCGTGCGCGGCGCATGTGCCACTGTCTGGCCGTGAAATCCGACCAAATCCACCTTTGTGAACTGTTTTAAAAGCGCAACATGTGCCGCCATCACCACCTGAGAGGCGGGCGCAAGCGTCGCACCATCCCAATGACCAAGGGCGGCACGCAGCACGTCCTGCTCGGGCGCTGAAAAGCTGAGATAATCGTGCGCACCAAAGCCCGTAATCATCACCCCATCCGTAGAAATCACTGCGGCGTCGACCCCGTCCAATGACGTGCCCGACATCGCCCCAAGCGCTGCGATCACAGCTCCTTTGTCTTTGACCTTATCCATGGCCTTTTCCTTTGCCGCTCAGCCCCTTATAGACTGCGCGCACAGCTTTCCAAGGACAAGCCAATGACCTACACGCCCCGATCCGATTTTATGCACGTAATGCAGTCCCGCGGGTTTCTGGCCGACTGCACCGATATGCAGGCTCTGGACACCGCGCTGCTGGTACCGGGGCAAGCGGCCTATATCGGGTTTGATGCGACCGCTAAGTCACTGCATGTGGGATCTCTTATCCAAATTATGATGATGCGCTGGTTCCAAAAGACCGGGCACAAACCGATCACTCTGATGGGTGGCGGAACAACCAAAGTTGGCGATCCTTCGTTCCGCGCGGATGAACGCCCCTTGCTGGATGGCGCCGCAATTGACGCCAATATCGCAGGCATCAAACAGGTGTTCTCCGCCTACCTTGACTATGATGGCGGCGCGCAAATGCTGAACAACGCTGAGTGGTTGGATGATCTAAACTACCTCGATTTCCTACGCGACATCGGGCGGCATTTTTCGATCAACCGGATGTTGTCCTTTGAAAGCGTGAAATCGCGGCTGGATCGCGAACAGTCGCTGTCGTTCTTAGAATTCAACTACATGATCCTGCAAGCCTATGATTTTATGGAACTTCACCGTCGCTACGGCTGTATCTTGCAAATGGGCGGCAGCGATCAATGGGGCAATATCGTCAACGGCATAGACCTGACACGCCGCGTGATCGAGGGCGAAGTCTTTGGCCTGACGTCTCCTTTGCTGACCACATCTGACGGCAAGAAGATGGGGAAATCGCAATCCGGTGCCGTTTGGTTGAACCCCGAAATGCTCAGCCCGTATGAGTTCTGGCAATTCTGGCGCAATACGACAGATGCAGATGTAGGGCGGTTTTTGAAGCTCTATACAGAACTGCCATTGGAGGAATGCGAACGTCTTGGCGCGCTTGAGGGGTCTGAGATCAACGAAGCCAAAGCGCGGCTTGCCAGCGAAGTCACAACCCTTTTGCACGGAGCCGACGCGGCGGCGGCGGCGGCAGATACGGCGCGCGAAGTGTTCGAAAAAGGCGGTGTGGGGGATGACCTGCCCACGTTGACGCTCAGCGCAGATGATGTGGGCGATGGGATTTCTATCGTGCAGCTTATTGTTAAATCCGGCCTCGCAGGGTCCGGAAAAGAAGCCAAGCGCCTCATTTCCGAAGGTGGTGCGCGTCTAAACGATGAACCGCTTGGAAATGCAGGGCTGATGGTGGATGCCGACGCTTTGCGTTCTCCAATAAAACTGTCCGCAGGCAAAAAACGCCATGCGCTGGTGCAGCTGACCTAAATGTAACGCGGCCAAAGCGCCGGCAACATCCAAAAATGTAGTGCGCCCGCAGGGCGCGCCTTTGGATCAGAGGCGGTCAAGAACGGCGCGCGCCGCCCTGATGCCAGGGTCTTCGCCGCCCCGGCCAAGCAAATCCATGGCACGTTCCATCGCGGCCGCTTGGGTCGATGTGTCCGCCAACACCGCCTTTACGGCCTGCACTACATTTTCGGTGTTGAATTTGTATCCGGTGACTTCCGGCACAACATCGCTGTCGGTGATTAGGTTGATCAGGCAGGATCGTTTGGTGATCAGCAATCGGGAAATAATCATCCGTGTGATCCAATTGAAATCAAAGGCACTGACCATCGGTGTACCGGCCGCCGCCAATTCCAGCGCCACAGTGCCAGATGTTGCCAGCGCCACATCAGCCGCCGCAAAAGCCGTGCGTTTCTGAGCCAAGCCTGCCTCGATCTCCATCCCGCGAATGTCGATCACTTTGGTCGGCACCGACCATGTTGCAACCAGCGCCTCAACCGCTTTTGCGACAGAGGGTGCGGCAGGCACGATCACTTGCATTTTGGGGTGATCGAGGGCCAGCGCACGCAGGGCGTCTCCGAAGACCGGGCCCATACGCGCCACTTCGCCTTGTCGCGATCCAGGCAGCACCAACATCAGAGGGTCGGCCTTGTTCAGCCCATGTGCTGTGCGAAAATCAGCTTGTTCTGCATCGAGCGCGCGCGGTGCGTTGGCCGCTGGGTGGCCGACAAAATCACAGTCCATGCCAGCTGCTTCCATGTAAGGCGGCTCAAACGGGAACAGCGCCAGCACATGGTCAATCACCCGCGCCATCTTGGCGGCGCGCCCCGGTCGCCATGCCCAGACCGTCGGTGCAACATAGTGCACAGTTCGGATGGTGCTTTCGGCCTTGACCAGTTTGGCCACCCGCAAAGAAAAATCAGGGGCGTCGATGGTGATCAAGACATCCGGTTTGCTTTCGATCACAGCGCGCGCCGTTTCAGCAATGCGCCGCTTGAGGTGCCGATACTTTGGCAAGATTTCGGCAATCCCCATCAAGCTTAACTCGGACATGTCAAATTGACTGGCAAGTCCTTGTTCTTGCATCAACGGCCCGCCGACACCCTGAAAAGTCACACCCGCAGACAACTGCGTCAGCCCAGCCATCAATGCAGCACCAAGAGCGTCACCCGATGGCTCCCCTGCGATGACAAAGACCTTTAACGCACCCAAAGGAACATCCCCATCTTGTCCAGAATGGCCACGACCTGTGGCTGATCCAACACCATGACACCGCCCGCTGCGATGACAATGCCATCCAGTCCCGCCTCTGCCGCGCGCATCGCGGTGGCGGGGCCAATAGTGGGCAAATCCACCCGGCGGTCTTGGCCGGGTTTGGGGGCTTTGAACAGAATGCCGCCTTGGGCCTCAGCGCGCGCTTGCGCGACAGGGCCAGAGAACCAGTCAACTGCGGCCCCCAGCGCGTCACGGGCGACATCAACGGCAAACTCGAACGGGTCTGCGCCGTCCAAGGACGGTGGCGCATAATCTCCGGCCAAATCCCCCAGCATCGCGTCGGTTCCACGCGCATCTTCCTGCGCGATCACCTCTCTGTCGCGGATCACACAGGCCTGCCCCAAATCCTGCGCACCTTGCCTGACCTGAACGGAGTCGGCCAAGGTAACCTCTGCCTCCAGGTCGCCAACAGGGGTGGTTTGGGTCAGAACGCCGCGCGCAGGCAGCAGCGACGGGGCAAGATCATGGGCGGCGCGCACCGCAAACCCAGCCTCTTCGAACAGGCCAAGAATGGCGCGCAACGCGCTGTCCTCGCCACCCGCCGCCGCACCAGCCAGCGTAGGCACCATCGGGGCGGTCAAGGCATCAATCGCACCCGGGTCTATTGCAGGGCGCGTGACGCCACCGCAAAAGCAAACATCGGTCACGCCCTTGGCCTGTAACTGTGCAAAAAACGTACCCAACTGTTCGATGCGAAAGGACAGCTCAACATCCAGCCCATCCGGCGCGTTACCCTGCAAAGACGTGATCACCGGCAGGGCCGCCTGTGCGCGAGCTACCGCAAGTGGCAAAGCCCCCCGCCCAGCGATCAACGCAAGAGTTGATCCGGACATCAGCGCGGGGTCAGGAACGAGCGATCACTGTCGCCCATTACAAAAGCCACGATCTCGCGCACATAATCGCTGTCGGATTCACGGCCCAACCGTTCAGCACGGTCATGGAAGGTGCCCTCGCCTTGTGCCAACATTTGAAATGCAGCGCGCAATGCCGTGATGTCGGATCGCGCCACGCCTCGCCGTTTTAAGCCAACAAGGTTCAACCCGTCCAATTCGCCGCGTGGTGCCTGCACAAGACCATATGGAATCACGTCATTGGTGACCATGGTGACAGCGCCAATGATCGCCCCATGCCCGATGCGCACAAACTGGTGGATACCCGAAAGACCGCCAATGATCACGTCGTCTTCAAGAACGCAGTGCCCGGCCACAGCCGCCGAATTGACAACGATCACACGGTCACCCACGTGAGCATCATGCGCAATGTGGCAGCCCGCCATAAACAGCCCGTCATCGCCAATGCGCGTAACGCCGCCACCGCCTTCGGTGCCGCCATTCATGGTGACGTGTTCGCGTATGCGGTTGCGTTTGCCAATCACCAGATGACTGGCCTCGCCTTTAAATTTTAGATCCTGAGGCACTTCGCCAATAACAGCGAAGGGAAAGACGATTGTGCCCTCACCAATTTCTGTATGGCCCGACACGACCACATGGCTTTTCAATACCACGTCGGGACCCAGCACCACGTGTGCACCGATCACGCAGAACGGACCAACATAGGCCGATTCGTCGATACGCGCGCCGTCTTCGATCACGGCTGAGGGGTGAATGTTGGGCGTGCTCATGTGGCAGGCAGGTCCATCATGGCGGTAAATTCGGCTTCGCAGGCCATTTCCCCATCCACTTCGGCCTTGCCGGAAAACTTCCATACCTTGCCACCGGGCTTGCCGCGCGCCGTTTGCAAATGCAGCTGCAGCACGTCTCCTGGCACAACCATGCGGCGGAACTTACATTTGTCGATGGCCATAAAATAGACCAACATATTCTGGTCTGCCATATCAAGCGCTGTACCAACCATCACCGCTGCCGTCTGCGCCATGGCCTCAACGATGGTCACGCCGGGCATAATTGGTTTGCCAGGAAAGTGGCCCTGAAAATGGGGTTCGTTCATCGTAACATTCTTGATGCCCGTCGCAGCCTGATAGCCATCGATATCGATAACTTTGTCCACCAGCAGGAAGGGATAGCGATGCGGAATGATGCGTTGGATCAACGCGATATCGGCAGTTTTGAGTTCACTCGACATATACGACCCAAGCCCTTCTTTTTTGGCGATTTGCTTGCAACGTGCCTAACAAGCTGTGCGCGACGCTGCAAGCGTGGGCACGCCCAGGTCAGTCGGGCGCATTGTCCGATCCGTCACCGAGAATGGCGTCGATTTTTGTGACGGCCAACTCAGTGATGTCGATTGAATTGGCGCTAATAAAGACACTGCGCCGCTCAAGAACCACGGCAGCCCCGGCGTCACGCATGATGGCTTCAAGGACCGGGCCCGCAGCAGACAAGAAGCGTTCTCGGTTTTGTTCAAGTTGTGCGGAAATCTGGCGGCTGCGTGCCTCGCGTTCTGCTCGGATTGACTGAACACGGGCGTCAAAGGCATCGGCAAGCACGCGAAACTCCGCTGCCGGAAGAGTACCACGTTGATTGGTCAACGCGCGTTCCTCTTCCTCAAGCTCGCGTTCGAGCGCACGGTTTTCTTCTACCAAAATGGAGGTTTGCATCTCCATGTCTTTCAACACGCGCCGGCCAAAAGCACTGTCGCGATACATGGCATCGCTGTCTATGGTCAGGATTGGGCTGCGGATGTCCTGCGCAAATG
>CAZJAW010000038.1:0-11105 GCA_964544035.1 uncultured Rhodobacterales bacterium | reverse complement strand
ACTTGATCGTGACGGACAGCAGTTTTCGGCCCCACCGGGTTTCGCTTTTACGTGACTATATGGCGCGTATACGGGCTGAAAGGCATGTTGTGGCGACAGATCGCGTGACCAAACACTGATGTCTTTCGCGTTTAGCCATTTTCCGCTAAGTTGAAGCAAACGCGATAACAGCGAACATGAGGCATATTATGCGGTGGGCAGTCACCTTGGGGGCCATTGGCAGCACCCTAATGCTTGCACAAATGGCAAACGCGCAGAACATCACGGGCTCTGCCCGACCCGAATTGCGGCCCTCTCAGAACGAGGTGTCGCGGGTGGGAGCAGTTCCGATTTTGGGCTTTGTGTCTGATCCTGTATTGCGTCCGCAATTGCGCCCTGTCTCCGTTGCCGAAGTTGTGCAGCCTTCTGCCGAAGATGCCGGATTCCAAGATTGGATTGGTCAGTTTCGCACGCGCGCGCTTGCGCAGGGCATTGGCGCGCCCACTTTTGACAGTGCGTTTCGCGGTGTGCGCTATGATGCAGATGTGATCCGGCGGGACGGTAACCAGTCTGAATTCACCAAGACGATTTGGGAATATTTGGATAGCGCTGCCTCTGACAATCGCATTGCCAATGGCAAGACGGCGGTACGCGACCATCAGCGTACGCTGAACGCGATTGAGGCGCGCTATGGTGTTGAAAAAGAAGTCGTCGTTGCCGTTTGGGGGCTTGAAAGCAACTATGGCACCTTTCGTGGGAAAAGCGATGTGGTGCGTAGCCTCGCGACGTTGGCCTATGACGGGCGACGCGGTGCGTTCTTTGAGCAGCAGCTGATCGCCGCTTTGAAAATCCTGCAAAACGGGGACACCAGCCCGCGCAACATGACCGGATCTTGGGCTGGGGCAATGGGGCATACGCAATTCATTCCAACCTCATATCTCGAATACGCCGTGGATTTCACAGGCGATGGTCGACGTGACATCTGGTCTGATGATCCAACGGATGCATTGGCTTCGACAGCAGCCTATCTGGCAAAATTTGGTTGGGTCAAAGGCCAGCCTTGGGGTGTCGAGGTGAAACTACCAAGTAGCTTTGACTATACCAAGGCCAGTCGCAAAATCGAACGAACCCCGGCAGAGTGGGCGCGATCTGGTGTGGTGGATGTAAATGGTCAACCTGTCGCGAATTTTGGGCCTGCGTCGATCCTATTGCCCGCGGGCAGTCAGGGTGCGGCCTTTATGATCTTTAAGAATTTCAGCGTGATTGAACGCTACAATGCGGCGGATGCTTATGTGATTGGTGTCGGTCATCTTAGCGATCGCATCTCGGGCGGACCTGCCATTGCGGCGGATTGGCCGCGAGCTGATCGAGCGTTGAAGTCTGCCGAACGTAAAGAGCTGCAACAGCGTTTGACTGCAGCGGGTTTTAACACGCTTGGTGTGGATGGACGGATCGGGCCCAAGACACAGGAAGCCGTCCGGAATTTTCAACGTGCCAATGGGTTGATCGCAGATGGATATGCGTCGCTTCAGTTGTTGAACCGTCTACGATGATTATTAGTAGGATCCGCAAGCTGCCCCGGACTCAGAGATATTTTAGGCCAAAAGAAGACTAGCCGGGGGACATACCGCGCAAGCGTTCAGAGCGTCGACGTAGCAATTCTACGGTCGTCAGTAGGCAGATTGAAATCACAACGAGGATTGTCGCCACAGCGAGGATCGTTGGGCTGATCTGTTCGCGTAGACCAATGAACATTTGCCAAGGTAGTGTTTTTTGGCTCGCCGAGCCAACGAATAGGACCACAACGACTTCGTCGAAACTCGTGATGAAAGCGAACAACCCGCCAGAGATCACGCCGGGCAAGATCAGAGGCATTTGCACGCGGAAGAAAGTGGTGACTGGTCCTGCGCCCATGTTGGCAGCAGCCCGCGTCAATGATCGGTCAAAGCCGACAAGTGTCGCGGTTACTGTGATGATGACGAACGGAATACCAAGAACGGCGTGTGCGAGGACAACTTTGACGTAGCCCACGAACCCTTTGTCGAGGCCAAGTGTGTTTTCCATCCAGTTGCCCAAAGACGAGTAGAAAAAGAACATTCCAGTGGCGGAAATGATCAGTGGAACAATCATAGGAGAGATCAGGATTGCCATGATCGTACCTTTGAACGGCACGTGACTTTGAGACAATCCAATGGCCGCAAGGGTGCCGAGGCTGACCGATATGATTGTAGCAATAGGCGCTATGATCAACGAGTTCTTCATCGCCAATTGCCATTGTGGATTGGTGAAAAAGTCTTCGTAGTGTTTTAATGAGTACCCGGCAGGGTCCAGCCGCAGCATTTCAGGTGTGAAGGTAAAGAAATCCTGCGCATTGAAGCTAAGCGGCATGACCACCACGATAGGCGCCACAAGGAAGAAAAAGATCAGCCCGCAGATTACGCGAAAACTGTAATACCAGATGCGCTGACCCAGCGTGGCATATGGAGGAAGGCCCATGGTTCGTTACCCCAGCTTCACGTTGTCGATGCCCACGATCTTGTCATAGGCCCAATAAAGAACCAGCACAGCCACCAGCAAGATCGTCCCCAACGCGGCTGCAAGACCCCAGTTGAGCGATGATGATATGTGGTAAGCAATCCGGTTCGAGATAAACACGCCTTTGGTCCCACCCACGATTTCTGGCGTGATGTAGTAGCCAATGGACAAGATAAAGACGAGGATACAGCCCGCCCCAATGCCCGGCACTGATTGCGGAAAGTAAACGCGCCAGAATGCCGTCCAGTTGGTCGCGCCCAGCGATTTGGCCGCACGCAAATAGGAAGGCTGGATCGTTTGCATGACGGAATACATTGGCAGGATCATGAATGGCAGCAGAATGTGTGTCATAGATATAATCGTACCGAACTGATTGTTGATCAGGATCAATCGACCGTCGTCCGCAACAAGGCCGATCCAGACGAGAACATCATTGATGACACCTTGTTGTTGCAGCATCACTTTCCAAGCTGAGGTCCGCACCAACAACGATGTCCAGAATGGCAGCAATACTAAGATCAGAAGCAGGTTGGCTTGTCGCATTGGCAGGTTCGCCAGCAGCCACGCAATTGGATACCCTAGTGCGATGCAAGAGCACATGATCAGCAGGGACATCCAGATTGTGCGCCCAAAAAGTGTAAGCAAGATTTGTTTGTTTTCAGGCTGCCATGCGGCGCCATCTTCAGTGAGCTGTGCATCAACAGCATTGAGGAAATAGCCGGGTGTGAATTCGGCAGAGTGCGTTTGCAAAGTCGCCCATGGCGTCATTGTAACCCATTCTTCGTCCATATCGGCGAAGGCAGCTTTGAAATCGGGATTCGGAAGGTCTGCTGCTTGGGCTTCGCGCAGCAAATCAGCGCCTGGGCCATCATAGTCAGACAGATCGGCGGTTTGTAAGTCAGCAACAAGGGCGACGGGAGCATCTTCCCAAGGATCACGGGTTGCTGGATCACGTTCATCTTGGGTCGCGATATAGACGGCCCATGCAGAATAAACCTGCGCGGTTCTGGGCAAAAGCGTGGTCATTTCTGAACGCGGCGCGAAGTTGACGGGGCCAGTTGCGCTATTGCTTGTAAGACGCGCAATACGTTCGCGTTGGGCAGCCAAAAGGCCAGCGTCAACTTGCGACGTGTCGGTGCCTGCGTTGAAAATGGAATACCATGTCTCGCCGTCTTTCCACGCGGGGTTCAGCTTTTCGAGTGGCTTTTGGATATCCTTGCCGAGATCATCCAATTTACGCCCGGTTTGACGATACAGAGACGACATGCCCGTTGTTTCATAGTTCAGGCGCGACCCAAGGCGTGTGTGACGCTTGGCCTCGGCGGCGATGAACAAGTCGAAATACGCGGCCTCGAACACGGCATCGTCTGGCAATTCACCTGTCGATGTATCCCACGAGGCAAGTGCGGCAACCGTGTTGGGCAATGTGTTTTGGACGATCTCGTTTTCGATCGAGCGGAACAGCATTGACGTGATTGGGACGATGAATGTGATCAGCACAAAGATCAGCAGCGGGGCGATCAGCGCCAATGCACGCATCTTTTGACGCCGCAACGCGCGTGCAAGGCTGCGTTTGAGCGGGGTGCCATCGGCGGCAAGCATCGCTTCGGCCATTGTTCTTAGGTCCCTTCGACGACGATGATGGTGCTGGTGGCGGTGCGGTGCCGGATTTTGGCAACCTCTTGGTATTCGGGGTCGTTATAGGCCGCGAGCGCGGCCTCATAAGACGGAAATTCAAAAATGACGTGCCGGTTGTGCTGTTCGCCTTCCATCACTTGCGATTGGCCTCCGCGTACGATGGGAACGGCGCCCAAACCCAACAGAATCGGTGTATCCTTTTCAACGTACTCTTTGTACGCTTCAGGATCGTTCACAGTGATGTGGCCGATAATGTAGCCTTTGGGCATGCATCTCTCCGGGTCTTGGGGTGGCAAGGCGATGTGTATACCGCCTTGCCAGTGTTGTTTGTGATAAGGCGGAGCTAACTCCGCCCTACTGTATTATTGAGCCAACCACGCCTGGAATTTGGCGTCGATGTCGTCGCGGTAGTCCGCCCAGAACTCGTAGTTATAGAGGAACGTGTTCGCAGCGTTGTTAGGATCGGTTGGCATGTGTGGCGCCATGTCGATACCAAGTGACGCGTGTTTGCCGACCAGTGGGGCCGAAGATGCACGTGCAGGACCATAGGAGATGTACTTGGCCTGATCTGCCAGACGTTGTGTGTCTGTGGCGAACTTGATGAAGTCGCGTGCGCGTGCTTCACGCTCTGGGCTCAGGCCAGCGGGGATGATCCAACCGTCAAGATCGAACACTTGCGCGTCCCACAGCATGCCGATCGGCTGATCTTGCTCTTCGATGGCTGCGAACAAACGACCGTTATAGGTCGAACCCATCACGACTTCGCCGTCGGCGAGCAGTTGAGGTGTGTCAGCGCCAGCAGACCACCAGATCACATCGTCTTTGATGGTTGCGAGCTTGGCCAGAGCCTGATCTTGGCCTGCTTCAGTTGCCAGAACGTCGTAGACTTCGTCTTTGGCAACGCCGTCACAGAGCAGAGCCCATTCCATGTTGTTGATTGGACGCTTTTCCAAAGAACGCTTGCCCGGATAGGCGTCTGTGTCGAACACGGCGCAGACTTCGGTTGGTGGTGTGTCGCCCACCAAATCAGTGCGATATCCGAAAGTGGTCGAATAAACGATTTGCGGGATGAAGCAGTCGCTGACCAGCAGGTCACCAAAGTCATCTTCGGCGGATGTGCCGTCGGGCGCTGCGGCCAGGTCTTCTTCGGGGTCGATTTCGAGCGCGAGGCCTTCGTCGCAAAGACGGATCGCGTCTGCGGCCACAACGTCAACGACGTCCCATGTGACATTGCCAGCTTCGTTCATGGCGCGCAGTTTGGCCACGGCCTCGGCCGAGCTTTCATCCCATACGGCAGAAACGCCAGCGTTGTTTGCGAGGTACGGCGCAACATATGCGTTTTGCTGGCTGGTTTGGTATGCGCCACCCCAGCTTACCAGTGTCAATTCCTTGGCCAAGTCGCCGTCAGCAAATGCAGTTCCCGACGCGACAGTGAGTGCCGTTGTCGCCAGAAAAGTTTTTGCGAGTTTCATAGTAGTACTCCCATTGTTTTACGCCCGTGGTTGAGTGCTGAAAGTCTGACGTCGGGCTTCGCCATGACCTTCTTGACATGCTTAGGCGTCCAGCGCCCTGCAATCATCTGCCATCCACCCGATTTCGATCTGTTCGCCCGGCTTAAGGCGGACTTGATCGGGTGCGTTACGAGTTTTGATGACAAAATCATCACTGCCGGCGACGCGCAAGCGCGTGCGGAAAATGTCGCCCATATAAACGAATTCAAGAACTTCGGCCTTGAGCGTGTGGGCATCTGGGTTCAATCGTCCCTTGTCCATTTCGACCCGCTCTGGGCGGATGGACACGCGGGTGCGTTGACCAATTTCCGTCACGTTGATCGGTTTGGCGTCAATCAGGCTTCCATCGTCGAGGCGCACAAGGCAGGTGTCACCTTTGATCTCTTCAATGACGCCCATCAGTGTATTGTTTTCGCCAATGAACTGGGCGACGAAACTGTTTTGGGGTTGTTCATAAAGCGTATCCGGCGCTGCAAGCTGCTGGATACGACCATCATCAAACACGGCGACGCGGTCAGACATCGTAAGTGCCTCGGTCTGGTCGTGTGTGACGTAGACAGTTGTGATGCCCAGATCGTGGGCTAGACGCGTAATTTCGAACTGCAGCGTTTCGCGCAACTGTTTGTCCAGTGCGCCCAAGGGTTCGTCCATCAAAACAAGTTCAGGTTCGAAGACCAGCGCGCGCGCCAAGGCGATCCGCTGTTGCTGGCCACCGGACAGCTGTGCGGGGCGACGACCGGCAAAGTCCTGCATCTGCACCATACCAAGTGCGCGCATTACTTTTTCTTCGCGCTCGGACTTGCCGATCTTGCGAACTTCAAGCGGAAACGACAAATTTTCCGCCACAGTCATGTGTGGAAATAAGGCATAGTTCTGAAACACCATGCCGATGCCACGTTTATGTGGCGGAATGTTGTTGATGGATACGCCATCAAGACGAATATCGCCATGAGTGGCAGTCTCAAATCCCGCCAACATCATCAGGCAAGTCGTCTTGCCGGACCCTGAAGGGCCAAGCATTGTTAGAAACTCGCCCTTTGGCATAGATAGGTTTAGGTCTTTGACGACTAGGTTTTCGCCATCGTAACTCTTCTGCACACGCTCAAATTCGACGAACGTTGGATCGGTCGCAGTATCAGCCAAATGAGGCTCCCCATTGTGGTGCTTTTAAGTCCGCACGTTGGCAGGCAGTAGAACGTGGCTGTCTGTGCATTGCAACCCAGTACCGCAGGATAGTGTTCTTTCGTGAAACAATTGCCCTCGTATGCATAATATCGTCGCTGAATCTCAATTTTTGCCACAAAGTTACCTCAATCGAGCCCTAATTGGGGCAGGAAGGTGACCCAAAGAAGTCACTGCTTAATTTTTGGTAAATCTGGTGAAAGTTGTCATGGTTAGAAACACTAGAATTAAAGAATTCTCACAGGATGAGGATGGGTCAATGACCATCTTCGCGATGTTCATGCTTTTTATGATGATCTTGGTTGGCGGTATCGGCGTTGACTTGATGCGGAATGAAATGGAACGCACAAGACAACAAGCGGCTGTGGATGGAGCAGTACTTGCTGCGGCCAACCTGCAAGTCGATGCGACCCCTCAAGAAATATTCACTAACTTCATGGCAGCATCGGGTTACAACGTCGATGCTTCTGGCCTTACAGTAGAGACTGGCGTCGGTAGTCGCCGTGTTTCCTACACCAACACCGACACAACCCCTACGCAGTTTATGCGTCTGGTAGGCCAAGATGATTTGCCCATTTTCACCGTGTCCGAAGCGACCCACAGTATTGATGCGCTTGAAGTGTCCCTGGTACTTGATGTGTCGTCAAGTATGTTGTCCAACAACCGCTTGACGTCGATGATCCCGGCGGCAAGGAACTTTGTTGACATCGTGTTGGACGATGAACTCGAAGATATCACGACTGTGAATCTCGTCCCGTTTGGTGGCGACGTCAACGTTGGTGATTTGATGTTTCAACGGCTCGGCGGTGTTCGCCAGACTGCGCTGGCGGACGTGACGCAGGAATATCTTGACTACATTGATACAATTGTTGTTCCCGCAAATGCACGGTCGTGCTTGGATTTGAACCAATCGGACTTGAATAGCTTTGTGTTGCCCAGCGCAGGTGCCTATGCGCAGATTCCACATTTCGGTGTTTGGAATGAACCCGATGCTGGGCCCGATGGACGTTCAGGTGCGTGGTGCCCGACTGAGGGATCGCGTGTCATCTATGGATCGAACGACAGAACACAGCTTCATAACGCAATCAATAGCTTCAGCACGTCGGATGGCACTGGCACGCAGTGGGCGATGAAATACGGCGTGGCGTTGCTTGATCCCAGCAGCCGTGATGATTTTGCTGCACTGAGATCTGCCGGTGAGTTGGGCAGCGACTACACCGACCGTCCACACCAGTGGGAAGACGCCAGCAAATATCTGGTCTTGATGACTGATGGTGGCACAAGCCGCGAAAACCGTCCAATCGACCCGTACGACCTCGATAACGTGGACATTAAGTTGAATAACAACACGTCCAATCGTCTAGAGACCAGAACTCGAGATCAAGCCAGAGCCGATTTTTCAGCATACTGCGCACAGGCCAAAATCGAGAATCCTGAACTTATTATATACACTGTGGCCATGGACTCTGCTGTTGCTGCAGACTTATTGGAAGATTGCGCGTCATCACCTTCGCACTTCTTCACAGTGTCGGATGATACTATTGACGATGCGTTTCAGATCATCGCTCAGAACCTTGCACGGGATGCGCTGCGTCTTACTAACTGATCAGCGAATTTGAGAAAAACAAAAAGGGGCGGCACCGAGTGTGCCGCCCCTTTTTGTTTGCCCTGGAAGCTTTACGTCGATTGTGAAACGCTGATTACCTGACAATCCGTTAGTACATCGCGCTTATCCAAGAATCCTAAGAAGGACCGATTGCTTTAGATTAAGTTTTGATCCTTCATTTCTGCATAACATTCGTCCAGTGCTTTGCGCGCACGGGCGCCCAGTTCTTTTATGTCTTCGGGTGTAACGATCAATGGCGGAGAGATGATCATCCGATCATAGACGTGTCGCATGACCAGATTGTTGGCAAAGCAGCGCTCGCGGCACATGAAGCCGGCGGTGCCGGGTTCCATCGCAAATTTTGCACGGTTTTCCTTGTCGGGTGTCAGTGCGAGTGACCCCATCATGCCTGTGATCGTTGTTTCGCCGACCAGTGGATGATCTGCCAATCCGTGCCACATCTCTTGCAAAGCGGGTGCAGCCACGTCTTGCACGTGGCCGATTATGTTCTCTTCCTCAAGAATACGCAGGTTTTCCAATGCAACGGCACTGGCGACTGGATGGCCTGAATAGGTGTAACCGTGGTTGAATTCGCCAGAGCCGATCACTTCCGCCACTTCATCGCAGACAATTGAGCCGCCAATTGGCTGGTAGCCCGAGGACAGCCCTTTGGCGATAGTCATGATGTGTGGCTTGATGCCAACTGTCTGACTGCCGAACCAGTTGCCTGTGCGACCAAAACCGCAAATCACTTCGTCCGCGATCAGTAGGATTTCGTATTTGTCGCAGATGCGTTGGATTTCAGGCCAGTACGTGTCGGGTGGAATTATGACCCCCCCCGCACCTTGGATGGGTTCGGCGATGAATGCAGCAATGCGGTCTTCACCATGTTCAAGAATCGCCTGTTCCAATTCCCGCGCACGGGCCAGACCAAAGGCATCGCGGTCCATATCACCACCTTCTGCCCACCAGTTGGGTTGGTTGATATGGAGAATATCAGGGATCGGCAGGCCGCCCTGCGCGTGCATCGGTGCCATGCCACCAAGCGAACCCGATCCGACAGATGACCCATGATAGGCATTCTTGCGGCTGATGATGATCGACTTGCTTGGTTTACCTTTCGTCGCCCAATAAGTGCGTACCATGCGGATATTTGTGTCGTTGGCCTCGGACCCTGATCCGGCAAAGAACACATGGTTCAGATCGCCGGGTGCGAGTTCTGCGATCTTTGCGGCCAAAGCGATGGCGGGCGCGTGTGATGTCATAAAAAACGTATTGTAGTAAGGCAATTCGCGCATTTGGCGCGCGGCGACCTCAGCCAATTCGTCGCGTCCATAACCGATGTTGACGCACCACAGTCCGGCCATTGCGTCAAAGATCTTGTTGCCGTCACTATCATGTAAATAAACGCCCTCGGCTCGCGTGATGATGCGTGCGCCTTTTTGCCCCAGTTCGGAATTGGCCGTAAACGGATGCATATGGTGTGCTGCGTCTAGCGCTTGCAGTTCAGCGGTGGGCAGGTGGTTGGTGATCGCGGGCATAGGAACCTCGGTATTAGAGAACGTGCCGAGAATATGAGCAATGCTCACGCCGTCAATGACCCTAATGCGAAGTTACTGGACGGCTAGCAGAAAAATTGGTTTCATGCTGGTCGACCCGGAAAACGGGCAACTTACGGGAGTACACCATGAAAAATCTGATGCTGAGCACAACCGCTGCCGTTGCGATTGCGGGCGCGGCGTTCGCCGAAGAAGTGCGCGTTTATAACTGGTCTGATTATATCGACGAAGGTCTGTTGACTAAATTCGAAGAAGAGACCGGGATCGAGCTGATTTATGACGTCTTTGATAGCAACGAAGTGCTGGAGACAAAGATGCTGGCAGGTTCGTCCGGCTATGATGTTGTAGTGCCGTCAGGCACATTCCTGCAGCGCCAGATCACGGCGGGTGCTTTTCAGAAGCTGGATAAATCCAAGCTGACCAATTTGGAAAACATGTGGGATGTGATTTCTGACCGTGTATCCAAATACGACCCCGGAAATGAATACGCCATCAACTACATGTGGGGGACGACCGGCATTGGCGTGAATGTCGACAAAGTCAAAGATGCGCTGGGCGAGGATGCTCCGCTGGATTCGTTGGCTTTGGTCTTTGATCCTGCCAACATGGAAAAGCTACAGGCGTGTGGCGTGCACATTCTGGATGCGCCTTCTGAGTTGATCCCGGCGGCTCTTGCTTACCTAGGTGAAAACCCTGACGCGCAGGACACAGATACAATCGAGAAAGCGGAACCGGTTCTCGCGACGATCGCACCATTTGTGCAGAAATTTCACAGCTCGGAATATATCAATGCGTTGGCCAACGGTGACATTTGCGTGGCCATCGGCTGGTCTGGTGACATCTTGCAAGCCCGTGATCGCGCGGCTGAAGCCGACAACGGCGTGAATATTGAATATTATGCCCCGTCTGAGGGCGCTTTGATGTGGTTCGATAACATGGCCATCCCGGTTGACGCACCAAACCCGGAAGCGGCGCACAAGTTCCTGAACTTTATCATGGATGCGCAGAACATGGCGGCGGCTTCGAACTACGTTTATTATGCCAACGGCAACCTAGCTTCCCAAGAATTCCTTGAGGAAGACGTGATCGACGACA
>CAZJAW010000037.1:0-11154 GCA_964544035.1 uncultured Rhodobacterales bacterium | reverse complement strand
GACGGGGGTCGGGTGCGGGGTCATTGGTGGCTTATGCACTGACTGTTACGGACCTTGATCCGTTGCGCTATGCCCTTCTGTTTGAGCGGTTTTTGAACCCGGAACGGGTCAGCATGCCGGACTTTGACATCGATTTCTGCATGGACCGGCGCGAAGAGGTCATTCGTTATGTTCAGCAAAAATATGGGCGCGACAAGGTGGGGCAGATCATCACCTTTGGTGCGCTTTTGTCTAAAGCAGCTGTGCGCGATATTGGCCGGGTTTTGCAGATGCCATACGGGCAGGTCGACCGTTTGTCCAAGCTGATTCCTGTTGAGGGGGTCAAACCGGTAAGTATTGAAAAAGCGCTCGCGGATGAACCGCGTCTGCGCGACGAGGCACGCAACGAAGAGGTGGTGAAACGCCTTTTGGACTATGGCCAACAGGTCGAAGGATTGCTTCGAAATGCGTCGACCCACGCGGCTGGCGTGGTGATTGGTGATCGACCTCTGGACGCATTGGTGCCACTTTATCAAGACCCACGTTCCGATATGCCAGCAACTCAATTCAATATGAAATGGGTCGAGCAGGCGGGTCTGGTGAAATTCGACTTTTTGGGCCTGAAGACCCTGACAGTTATTCAAAACGCGGTGGAACAAATTCTGCGATCGGGTCGGCCTTTGCATGTCGCAGCAGATGGCACTGAGCTCTATACGCCTGCGGATGGAATGCAGGATGATATCGGGGGTATTCCGCTGGATGATGAGGCAAGTTACAAGCTTTATGCCTCGGCCAAGACGGTGGCGGTATTTCAGGTGGAAAGTTCGGGCATGATGGATGCCCTAAAGCGGATGAAGCCTGACTGTATCGAGGACATCATCGCCCTTGTGGCGCTTTATCGTCCGGGGCCGATGGAGAATATTCCTAAGTTTTGTGAAGTTAAGAATGGCAAGTCAGAGCGCGAGAAGTTGCATCCGACGATTGACCATATTCTGGATGAAACCCAAGGGATTATCGTTTACCAAGAACAGGTTATGCAGATCGCTCAGGAAATGGCAGGCTATTCCCTTGGCGGGGCTGATTTGCTGCGCCGCGCGATGGGAAAAAAGATCCAAGAGGCGATGGATGCGGAACGCCCCAAGTTCCTGAAAGGCGCCGGTGAAAATGGTGTCGATAAAGAAAAAGCGATGGAGGTTTGGAACCTTCTCGACAAGTTTGCCAACTATGGTTTCAACAAGTCCCATGCGGCGGCGTATGCTGTCGTCAGCTATCAAACTGCGTGGCTGAAGGCGAACCACCCGGTTGAATTTATGGCGGGGGTGATGAACTGTGATATTCATCTGACGGATAAGTTGGCGGTTTATTTTGAGGAAGCACGAAAGTCGTTGGGTCTTCCTTGGGTGCCGCCATGTGTGAACCGATCGGATGCGACGTTTAAAGTGGTTGAAGGGGCGTTGGTCTATGCCCTTGGCGCGTTAAAAAATGTGGGCGTCGAGGCGATGAAATTGGTGGTTGAGGGGCGAGCAGAAACGCCTTTTGTCAACCTGTTCGATTTTGCACGCCGCGTTGATTTGAAGCGCGTTGGAAAGCGCCCTCTTGAGATGTTGGCTCGTGCCGGAGCCTTTGATCAGCTTGATTCGAATCGTCGCCGCGTTTTTGACGCATTGGATGCGCTGTCGTCGTATTCAGCTGCTATTCACGAGCAGAAGGCTTCCAACCAAGTTTCACTGTTTGGTGAAGCGGGTGATGATCTGCCTGAACCACGCCTGTTGCCTGTAGACGATTGGCTGGCTGCTGAACGACTGGGCGAAGAATTTAAAGCCGTTGGATTCTATCTGTCGGGGCACCCGCTGGATGACTACATGGGCGCGCTGAAACGCAAAGGCGTGCTGACGTTGGATGAAGTCACGGCTAAAGCAGAGAGCGGGCCGATGAACGCCAAACTGGCGGGAGTGGTGGCTGGACTGCAGGTGCGGAAATCGGCGCGCGGAAATCGATTTGCCTTCTGCCAACTGTCGGACACGACCGGCGCTTTTGAAATCACGTTATTCTCGGATAGCCTTGAAAAAGCACAGGATTATCTGATCGCGGGCGAAAAAGTGATTGTCACTGCTGAGGCAACGATGGAAGCGGACCAACTGAAGCTTCTTGGCCGATCGGTTGCGCCAATTGATACCGTTGTGGCGGATGTAGGCAGCATGGGTCTGCGTATTTTTGTGGACGAGCCATCGGCTTTGGCCTCGGTTGCGACAGTTTTGGAAGGAGCGGTGCAGGCGGCCAAAGGTGCTGCGCGTGGCCCGGTGACTTTGTGCTTGATGGATGACAGTTTGCCGGGCGAAGTCGAAATGGATTTGGGCGCCGAATTCCCGGTCACGCCACAGATCAAGGGCGCGATCAAGTCGCTGTCTGGCGTGGTCGAAGTGCAGGATATGTAAGCGCTTTTCCGATCGCGTAGACTCGACGAACCGCCAAACTGTGGATAAGTCTGTCCCGCAAGGGGACATTTTTAGTCATGCGCGCAAGTTTGGTAGCCTTTCCGGCTTATGTATTTCTTTCGGCCTGCGGTGATCCGTTCGCAGGAGTGGAACGCGTCTCTGATGGCGTTTTGCCGCCTCAAATCAACGTTGCCACTGCGTTGCCGACCCAAGAGGAACTGGAGCGCGAAACCAGCGTGCTTTCTGGTCTGTTTCGCAAGCCGCAGAACGAGACGGTTCGAGCGGCACCTGCGAACGTTTCAGCGGACGGCACTTTGGTTTCTCAGGCGACCGCTTTGGGTTCAGAAAACGCAGAGGGAGGCTTGGAAGACCCCGTGTCGTCTGCTGCGGCGACAGATGAAAAGCCTGCGGACGCCGCCCCGACAGCGCAAGAACAGATCATCGTAGCTGAGGCTGTGACACCAAAGCCGAAGCCGAAAGGGGTCGTTGGCTGGTTGCGCCGGGCGGCGGAATCGCAAGACCGACGTGCCAACGCGACGGAAGATGTCGCATTGCGTTCGGACGTAGACGCAGAAGCCGATGACAGCGAAACTTTGATCGAAGAGACAAAAATCGCGAACCTGTCCTCTGAAGCAATTCCGGCTTCGGCACCGACGACCTTAGGTGCGCCACGCGATGTGCCCGCGTCAAATGGTCTGGTTGAGCCTCAAAAACGGCAGGGCTTGTTCGGGCGCTCGACGTCTGCACCGACGGCGGGCTTGGCATTGCGCGATGTGGCGCTGGGCACCATTTTGCCATTTGGGGAAGTGGGCCGCGTTTGTAATGTGCGTCCTTCTGAACTAGGCAAACGCATCGATCAGGCGGCACGCAAAGGCGCAGACTATGCACTTTATGACAGTGTGCCAAATGGCACGGCGCGGCGTACATTTTATGTGACCGGTTTTAGTGACAATTGTGCACGGCAATTCACAGCATCGCTTGCCTTGTTTGGCTCACCCGAATTTCACGAACAGCTGCGCTATGGCTTACCAGCCAAAGAATATCCCTATTCTTCTACCGACACGGCCTATGAAAAGGTCAAGCAAAGTGTGTGCAATGTGGCACGAAATAAACCCTGTGGGTCACGCATCGATCGCCTGAACAACACAACTGCTTTTGTCAGCGTGTACGAGCACTTTGAGGAAAACGCACGCTGGGCGGATATGCTTCTGCACGATGGGGCGCTTTTGGCGGCCGCTGTTAAAACGCCCTGAGCGACTTGTCGAACTAGTAATGCGGCGGCCGCTCGTCCCCGACCACAATGCCTCCACCGCCTTGGGTCTCGCGTTCGGCCTCGCGCTCCATCAGCATTTGGGCACGCCGTGTGACCAAAGCCAACTCGCGTTCCTGACGGGCGACGATGTCTGAAAGGTCCTCAACCGTGCGGGTGAGATGGGCGATTTGTTCTTCGAGAATGTCTATGCGGCTGTCCATTGTCTTCATGTGGGGCAAAAGCCAAGCCTGCGCAAGCGGTGCGCACCTTGCCCCGCTATCAATGCTGCGGTACGAGGCGCCCAAACCTTACCCGGAGCGGCACAATGGCCAAGCCTAAAAAGACCCCGCGCCCCAAGGCACAGACGCCCAAGGGCTTTGCCGATTATTTCGGCTCTGACGTTACGGACCGCGCCGCAATGTTGCGTGCGATTGGTGAGGTCTATCATCGCTACGGGTTTGATGCGCTTGAAAGCAGTGCTGTCGAAACGGTTGAGGCGTTAGGCAAGTTCCTTCCGGACGTGGATCGCCCGAACGAGGGTGTGTTTGCCTGGCAAGAGGAAGACGGTGATTGGCTGGCGCTGCGGTATGACATGACGGCGCCCTTGGCACGTGTTTATGCCCAGCATCGCAATGATCTGCCGAACCCTTATCGTCGATATACGATGGGTCCGGTCTGGCGTAATGAAAAGCCGGGGCCGGGGCGGTTTCGCCAGTTTTATCAATGTGATGCGGATACAGTTGGGTCTGCATCTATGGGGGCGGATGCCGAGATTTGTGCAATGTTGTCAGACACGCTGGAGGCTGTTGGGATCGCGCGTGGCGACTATGTAATCCGCATCAACAACCGCAAAGTGCTGAACGGTGTGATGGAAGTTGCAGGCCTTGCGGGTGACGACAAAGAGGCCGAACGCGGCATCGTGTTGCGCGCCATTGATAAGCTGGATCGGCTGGGGCCAGACGGCGTGCGTGCCTTGCTGGGTGCTGGGCGCAAAGACGATAGTGGAGATTTCACCGACGGCGCGGGCTTGGGCGATGCGCAGGCTGATGTCGTCATGGGCTTCATGGAGGCCAAACGCGACACAGGCGCAGCCACCGTCGCCCGTCTTCGAGAACTGGTGAGCGGTTCGGATGTGGGCGAGACTGGCGTGGCTGAGCTGGAAGAAATAGCTGCGCTGTTGGATGCTGGAGGCTATGGTGCCGATAGGGTTGAGATCGACCCATCCGTCGTCCGTGGTCTCGGCTATTACACTGGCCCTGTTTACGAGGCGGAATTGACCTTTGAAATCAAAGACGAAAAGGGTCGTCCGCGCAACTTCGGTTCAGTCGCTGGGGGCGGGCGGTATGACGATCTGGTCAAGCGTTTTACCGGGCAAGAAGTGCCTGCGACGGGTGTTTCTATTGGTGTGGACCGGCTGCTGGCGGCTCTGCGGGCGACGGGGCGCATTGGCACGCAAGACCTTGGCCCCGTTGTGGTCACGGTTATGGACCGCGACCGCATGGCGGACTATCAAAACATGGTGACGGAATTGCGCAGCGCGGGCATCCGGGCAGAGGTTTACTTTGGCAATCCAAAGAACTTTGGCAACCAGTTGAAATATGCCGACAAGCGCAATTCGCCAATCGCGATCATTGCAGGGACGGATGAATTTGACCGGGGTATGGTACAGATCAAGGACCTGATCTTGGGTGCAAAAATTGCCGAAACTGCGACTCTTGAGGAATGGAAAGAACGCCCCAGTCAATTTGAAGTCCCACGTGCCGATTTGCTGGCCAAGGTGCAGGAGATCCTGAAAGGATGACTTCTGTACGCGCCCGTGCGTTGGCTTTGCGCGACGCTTTTGAGGGGAATGGAGCCGAAGTGGTCGACCCGCCCGTTTTGCAATCGGCTGATCTTCTTTTGGATCTTTACGGTGAGGATATTCGCGCCCGCGCTTACGTCACCAGTGACGCGTTGCGCGGAGAGCAGATGTTGCGTCCTGATTTTACCGTGCCGGTTGTGCAAATGCATATGGCCCACGGGGCCGAACCTGCGCGGTATACCTATGCAGGCGAAGTGTTCCGTCGCCAGGAAGACGACGCTGATCGCCCAAGCGAGTATTTGCAGGTTGGTTATGAGGTATTCGATCGAAACGATCCAGCCGCTGCGGATGCAGAGGTTTTTGCGATTATTTCTGGGGCGGTTGATGCGTTGCCCTTGCGCGCCGCGACAGGTGACATCGGCATCTTGATGGCTGCGGTCGAAGGGTTGAACACATGCGAAAAACGGCGCGCTGCGCTCCGTCGCCACATTTGGCGACCGCGTCGGTTCCGCGCGCTTTTGGACAGATTTGGGGGACGTGCGCCAGTGCCGGAAAGTCGCGTGGCTTTATTGGCAGGTGTTGCGCAAACGGATGCCCCTTTGACGGGCTTGCGCAGTCAATTAGAAATCGACGCGAGGATCGAAGCCATACGTCAGGACACTGCGGAAGCGCCTATCAGTGCGGCTGAGATGGATGCGCTTGATGTGCTGCTTTCGGTACGTGAAACTTTGCCATTCGCCTTGTCGCGCCTGCGTGATCTGGCAGTTGATTTGCCTTCGATCCGACAAGCCGTGACGCGCGTAGAGGTTCGCGCCGATGCGCTGGTGGCACGGGGTGTCGATGTCGATACGCTTGAATTCGAGGCCAGTTACGGGCGTACGTCGATGGAGTACTACGACGGCTTTGTTTTTGGATTCCATGCGGAATCTCGACCCGATTTGCCCCCTGTTGCCACTGGGGGGCGGTATGATGCATTGACGCACCGCCTTGGTGGTGGCGCTGAAATTCCGGCCGTGGGGGCTGTCTTGCGTCCTGATTTGATGGCTCTTTTGGAGGGCGATCTATGACCATCAAGCTGGGTGTGCCGTCAAAAGGGCGGCTGATGGAAAAGACCTTTGATTGGTTCGCGGCGCGTGGTGTGACGCTGACGCGAACGGGGTCGGATCGGGAATATGCGGGCGAAGTTGCGGGGGTCGGCGGCGTGTCCTTGGTGCTGCTTTCGGCGGGGGAGATTCCGCGTGAATTGGCGGCTGGGCGCATTCATCTTGGCGTGACCGGAACGGATTTAATTCACGACAAACTTCCCCTGTGGGAACAACAGGTCGCGCCTGTGGCCGAGATGGGCTTTGGGCATGCTGATCTTGTGCTCGCGGTGCCTGCGGGTTGGGTTGATGTGGAACTGACTGACGATCTTGATGCGGTGGCGGCAGAGTTTCGCGCGCGCCATGGGTTCCGCCTGCGGATTGCAACAAAGTACCATAGGCTTGTGCGTGAGTTCCTGCGCGATGCGGGGGTCGCGGATTACCAACTGGTGGACAGTCAGGGCGCGACGGAAGGTACCGTGGCAAACGAGACTGCTGAAGCGATTGCCGACATCACTTCAAGCGGCGAAACATTGCAAGCCAACCACCTAAAGATTTTGCAGGATGGATTGATCTTAGCGTCGCAAGCGACGTTGTGGCGAAGCCGTGTGGCTGGCGTCAACGACGCGCAACGCACCGTCTTGCGCGCGCTGGTAGAGCGTTTGGGCTGAGGTCCGCCAGTCGTAGGAGTCGTTTTGGTCGTGAACTTCGGACAAGAGGCTTGAAAAACCTCTAATTTCTTCAAAACCCTAAAAATTTGGCCTTCCAACCACTATATTTAGTGCTGATGGACGAAAGTCCGTTCAACGTTAGTGATTTGAGGGATGCCTATGCCCAGTTTCAACCGCCGAGGATTTCTGCAACTTTTGAGCGCTGCGGGTGCTGCACCATTGATGCCTGCGCTGCCCGCTGGTGCTGTCTCCGCCTCTGCCAAAACGTCTGTTTCAAAAGCGCTGTGGTCAGGTATTTATGCAAAATCGGGATCTGCGACAAAATTTGTGTCTGTCGCGCGCAATATGGGCCTGCCAAGCTCTGCGATCCAAGGGGTGAGTGCACGTTCAGTTGGCGTCAGGATCGCTGTTGTCGCTGCGGCAAACCCGATTGGCCAAAGCCCGGGGGCGGGCCATGCAAGCCTGCCTTCGACGACGCCCGCTAACACTGAACCCATGGACAGTGCGCGCAATTTTGTACGTGATCTTAGGCGCAGCCTGTCGGATTCGGCGGACGGTACCGTTGTAGTTGTCGATGAAGATGCTGAAACATTGGGCGCAGCCGGCGTGTCTGATACGCCGGATGAAGGTGCCGTTTAGAATTGTTTGCCAAATGCCTCCGCCTTTATAGCACTCCAATTTCCGCCAGCGCTCTGTTCAGCTCCACGGGCAGGGGGTCTTCGCTTTCGCGGCCTTTTGGCAAATCGGGCGGTGTGTCGCTGGGTTTGAGATAGCGCCAACCTTGGAAGGGGCGTTTGAGTGCGCTTTGCACGCGCACCAATTCAGGGTCAGACACGATGGCGCAGCGCCGTATGCCGTCTTTGCCGATCACTTCATCGAGCCTTAGGATGGTTTGGCGGCAGGTCAGGACGCCTTTGATCACCCAATAGATTGAGCCGCCCGCAAGAATCTCGGCCTCGCGTTTGGGCCACATGCGGGTGACGTGTCGGGGCAGGCCATCGGCAGTTTGCGCGCGCTTGGTCGCTTGCCACGCCGCAAGGCCTTCGACAGTTTCAGTGCCCACTGAGAGTTTGATCAGGTTGATATAGTTATCCACAGACTCACCTTTTCCCCACACCAAATATTGTAGCCTATGTCGCCGTGACTGCAAAGTGTGGTGTTGGAGGGTAGGGGCTGTATGTTGTGCATGTTTGCCACAACTCCCCTAGGGATAGTGGTTTTGACTGGAATTTGGGGCGTATTTCACGTACGTGTGTTGTCTGCCATGGGGCCGAGAGAATCGGTGCCTACTTGAGGGATACCTTTTATGACACGTTTCGCCGCGCCAATTGCTGAACAAATCTGGGATATGAAATATCGTTTTAAGGAGGCAGATGGCACGCCTATCGATGCGACGGTCGAGGACAGCTGGCGGCGTATCGCACGAGATTTAGCATCGGTCGAGAGCGACCCCTCAGCATGGGAAGATCAATTCTATACCGCGCTGGAGGATTTCAAATTCTTGCCAGCAGGGCGCATCACGGCGGGTGCTGGCACGGCGCGTTCGGTCACTCTGTTCAATTGCTTTGTCATGGGCACTATACCCGACAGTATGGGTGGCATTTTTGAAATGCTGAAAGAGGCAGCCTTGACTATGCAGCAAGGTGGGGGAATTGGGTACGATTTCTCGACCATCCGCCCCAAGGGCGCGGGCGTCAAAGGTGTTGCGGCGGACGCATCTGGGCCTTTGTCGTTCATGGATGTGTGGGACGCGATGTGTCGCACAATTATGTCTGCCGGGTCGCGTCGTGGAGCAATGATGGCGACCATGCGTTGCGATCATCCGGATATTGAGGATTTTATTACGGCCAAGTCTGATGCTGCACGGTTGCGTATGTTCAACGTATCGGTGTTGATCACAGATGACTTTATGGAAGCGGTCAAGGCTGACGGACCATGGGATTTGGTCTTTGATGGAGCCACCTACAAGACTGTGCGTGCGCGCGATCTGTGGGACGGCATCATGAAGTCGACCTATGACTATGCCGAACCGGGTGTGATTTTTATCGACCGTATCAATGCTGCCAATAACTTGAGTTATTGCGAGACGATTGCGGCGACAAACCCGTGCGGAGAGCAACCTTTGCCGCCATATGGCGCGTGTTTGCTTGGCTCGATTAATCTAGCGCGATTGGTTTCGGACCGATTTGGTGATGGGGCGGCTTTGGACGCCGATCAATTGACGACCTTGGTGGCGACAGCTGTGCGTATGATGGACAACGTGGTGGATGCGTCGCGCTTCCCGCTTGAGGCGCAGGCCCGGGAAGCTGCAGCCAAGCGGCGCATTGGTCTTGGCGTTACGGGGTTGGCTGATGCGCTGTTGATGGTTGGGTTGCGCTATGGTTCAGACGAGGCGGCGCGTCAGACGGAAAACTGGCTGAAAGCGATCGCACGCGCCGCATATCTGGCGTCGGTGGATTTGGCGAAGGAAAAAGGGGCGTTCCCCTTGTTTGATGCAGATGGTTATCTGGCCAGCGGTGCGATGCAGGCGATGGATGCGGATGTACGCGCGGCCATTGCCGAACACGGTATTCGTAACGCTTTGCTGACGTCGATCGCACCCACGGGCACAATTTCGCTGTATGCTGGCAACGTGAGTTCTGGGATCGAGCCGGTTTTTGCTTACGCCTATACGCGCAAGGTATTGCAAAAGGATGGGTCGCGTACCGAAGAAGAGGTCGTGGATTACGCGGTAGCGCTGTGGCGAGAGCTGAAGGGTGACGCGCCATTGCCCGAGTATTTTGTAAATGCCCAAACGCTTGCGCCCATGGACCACGTCAAGATGCAGGCGGCGGCGCAGAAATGGGTGGATTCGTCGATCTCCAAGACCATCAACTGCCCCGAGGATATTGGCTTTGATGAGTTCAAGGATGTCTACATGGCGGCCTGGGATCAGGGATGTAAGGGCTGCACCACCTATCGACCGAACGCGGTGACGGGATCGGTTTTGTCGGTGAGCGAGGAAGACAAAAGACCAAAACTTGGCACCGTAGAAGAAAGGTTGCTGTGGGCGCAATCAAATGCCGGTTTCGCGACACAAAAGGAAGCGGCAGCCGCAATTGGAGTTTCGACGACGAGATACAACAATTGGATCACCTCCCATAAGAATTTGACCCGTGATGCTGCCGTACAAGTAGCGAAAGCCTTTGAAACAACTCCCGGATGGATCCTCTTTGGCGATGACACCCCTCATGATCTCGCCGAAGATAGTCCCACCGGAGGCTCCGACAACTCAATAGGAGATGTCGTTTATATGTCCGAGCCACTTGACCGCCCCACAGAACTTGACGGCCAGACTTACAAGCTGAAGTGGCCTGATTCAGAACACGCCATTTACATTACCATCAACGATATCGTTGTCGCGGGGCACAACCGTCCATTTGAAATTTTCATCAACTCTAAGAACATGGAACATTTCGCGTGGACCGTCGCCCTGACACGCATGATCAGCGCCGTGTTCCGACGTGGGGGTGATGTGTCCTTTGTAGTGGAAGAATTGAAGGCGGTTTTTGATCCGCGTGGTGGTGCTTGGATCCAGGGGAAATATGTACCCTCTATCTTGGCTGCGATTGGCGGTGTTATTGAGAAGCACATGGTAGCAATTGGATTCCTTGAGGGCGAAGGTCTTGGATTAAAGGTCGACCCGCAGGCAGAAGTTGTCGCGATGGATCAGCGGCCTAAGAAGGCCTGTTCGTCATGTGGATCTTATGAGTTGAGAATGGTTGAGGGGTGCATGACTTGTGCATCTTGCGGGTATTCGAAGTGTGGGTGACACGTTTTTGTCTGAAAGTGTGGGACACACCATAACTTGGCCACTATAGGGTGTTTTTTGTCCACTCAGCACAGATCAAATGACCACCGACAGTTTCTCTGTCGGTGGTTTTCTTTATTTATC
>CAZJAW010000036.1:0-11162 GCA_964544035.1 uncultured Rhodobacterales bacterium | reverse complement strand
AATACCCTGCCATGCTACGCATTCTCGGGACATTGGCGATACGTGGTGTTTCAAGTTAAAGGCCGTGACGCCCTAAATCAAACGTTCCACAGCTTTGCCAAAGCGCGGCAATCGCGCCTTTTTCATCAGCTTGCGCAATGTCCAATCTTCGCCAGACAGACGGCGCGCTTCGTCCAGAACAGCGATCGCCACAGGCACCACCACATCGGCTGAAGCTTCGACGCATCCTTGCAGGTAGCTGTCAGGGTCAACCCGGTGCAGACCTTCTTCGGTTAGGATATTGCGGGGGAAATCCTTGGCGTTCACAGTCATGATCGCATCACACGACCCGGCGATGGCCGCGGCCAGCACGTGCAGATCATTCGGGTCGGGCAACCACAGGCGGTTTTCCAACTCGGGCGGGTGGCGCAGCGCAGCGTTCGGCCACGCGACTTGCAACATGGCGACTTCGCGGCGTGCCTGTGCCTCGCCTTCGGGCCCCAACTTGTTGGCCGCACGTGCCCATTCCTCCAGGATGCGCGGGCTCCAATACGGGGTGAACAGGCCCGCCTGCGCCACGCCCAGAACCACTTCGCGCATGACAGTGGGATAAAGAACGCAAGCGTCGATCAGGATTTTCATATCAGGATGCCTTAAGAAACCTGCCGCATGTCACAACCGGAAAAACAGCGCCTTGAGATACCCGCTTTCGGCCAGTTGCGGCATAAGCGGATGATCCGCGCCCGCATAACCGGTGCGGATCAACGCAGGCGAACGCCCTGCCCGCCCAATGCCACGCACACAGGAGTTGCGAAATTTCTCAAGGTCAGCCGCGTGACTGCAGCTGCACAGCGCAAGGATACCGTTTGGCGCAACCAGTCCAGCTGAGAGCCGTGCAATCCGCTCATAAGCGCGCAGGCCCGCGTCCAAAGCAGGTTTGGCAGGTGCAAAGGCAGGTGGGTCGCAAATCACCAGATCGAACTGCGCGCCCTCTTCGCCTAAGGCTGTCAGCACCTCGAATGCGTCGCCTTGGCGTGCCTCAAAACGATCCGTTGCCCCCATTGCGGTGGCTCCTTGTGTGGCCAGTTCCAGCGCTGGGGCCGAGCCATCCACACACAGCGCAGACGCGGCACCGCCCGCCAAAGCGGCCAGACCAAAACCGCCCACATGCGAAAACATGTCCAGCACCCGCGCATCCCGTGCCAATTCGGCGGCAAAGGCATGGTTGGGACGTTGATCATAAAACAGGCCCGTCTTTTGCCCGCCTGTGACGTCCGCCATATAGGTCGCACCGTTCATCGGCACCGGGATCGGCGCATCAGGTGCGGTCCCGTGCAAAACCGCGTTGACGTCATCCAGCCCCTCAAGACTGCGCGCGCGCCCGGCCGCATTTTTCAACACTGTGGTGGCACCTGTCACCGCCTTCGCCGCCTCAGCCAGCATTTCAATTCGTGCATCGGCCCATGCAGCATTGGGCTGGATCACCAGCACATCACCAAAGCGGTCGATGACGACACCGGGCAGACCGTCCGCCTCGGCGTGGATCAAACGGTAGAAAGGTGCGTCAAACAAACGGGTGCGCAGATCAAGGGCGCGGGCCAGTCTTACAGTGAACCAGTCCGTGTCGATCATGGCGGCCACGTCCTTGTCGATGACGCGGGCGATGATCTTGCTTTCGGGGTTTACGGCAACAAGAGCCAGCGGGCTGCGTCTGTCGTCCTCAAGCACTGCAATGGTGCCGGGTTTCATGGCACGGGTCCGCCTGTCGGTTACGATCTCATTGGCATAGGCCCATGGAAAACCATGGCGAATGCGGCGCGGGTCCATCTTGGGACGCATGCGGATCACAGGATACTGATATTCAGACGCGGAGTCGGGTGGGGCAAGGGGCTCTGTCATAGCGCCCTCCTCTAGTGTGTTCCGAGCAGGTGCGAAAGGTCAGATTGCTTTCGAGAGGTCCCGTGACTTCAGCTAGGCCGATTGCGGCTGCGCCATCCGCCCCGACGGCGTGGGGTTGCGATGCTTTGGCGGCCCTCTTGCAACACTTCGGTCATCGGATGATCTGGGTTGTCGCCACTATATCGGGTCAACAGGTGGTCGATTGTCTGCGCAGGGGTTTGCGTGTCTGGCAAGCTAAGCGCCCAATCCAGAAATATCGTGCGGCATTCGGATTTGGTGATGCCGTCAATACGGTAGGCTTCAAAGATCAAGCCCTTGGGATCAAATTCATCACCTTTGCTCATTCCTGCGTATCCTTGTTTGGACAGACTGCAGCGTCGATCACAGCGCGTGCGGCCGCATGAGCTTTTGCAAGTTTTGCTTCGGCTTGTTGCACATCCGCTGACCCTGTTGCACGCAAAAGGACGGCCATCCCACCTGACCCCATATTGTCCGGCCCCAAGGGCCCGTTGCTGATCAACCTTGCGGCCATCTGCACCCGCCAAAGGATAGCATAGGTGTCATTCAACACCTGCGCGCTTGCGTCATTTAGAACCCCTGCAACGACACAAGCAGTCAATCCGCCCGCCACGTCCCGTGCGTGGTCCTGCGTCAACACAGTGCCTGTTTGGGACAGCAGTTCGATGTCTTGCATGCGTCCGGGGCCGATCTTGGGATCCCAAAGGCTGGTGGCAGGTTTGGCCGCCGCGATGCGTGCGCGCATGTCGGCCAGTTCTGACAGTACTTGGTTTTGCACGCGCGGGCGCGACAGAACATGTGCACGAAATGCCGTGATGTCATCGCTAAGGTCAGTTGGCCCCGCCACACAGACTGCACGAACCACTGCAAGATGTTCCCACAGCCACGCTTCGTTCAATTGATAGCTTTGATAAGACAGCCAACTTGTCGCCACAGGTCCTTGATTACCCGAGGGACGCAGACGCATGTCCACCTCGTATAGTCTGCCTTGCGCTGTCTGTGCTGTAATCGCCGTGATCAACGCTTGGGTCAAACGCGTGTAATAGGGCCGAACAGGCAGAGGCTTGTCCCCGGTCGAGGTCTCGGCCTCAGCAGGGTCATAGATCACGATCATGTCCAGATCAGATTGCGCCGTCAGCAGCCCTGCGCCAAGGCTTCCCATTGCCAAAATAGTCGCTCCGCGGCCCGGTGGCGGCCCAAATCGGCGCGCGAATTCAGCTTGGACTTCGGGCCAAAGCGCAACCAGTGCTGCACGGGCAAGGTCGCTATATTGCGCACCTGCTTCAGTTGCGTTGGTCAGGTCGCGCAGGTGATGCACGCCAATGCGGAAATGCCATTCTTTCTTCCACGCCCTGATTGCATCCAGCCGAGCTTCGTAGTCTGACGCGGCATTCATCAGATCGGCAGCCTCTTGCGCCAAAGCCGCCTGCCCCGGCCATGGGGCAAAAAAGCTGCCCCCGATCACCGCATCCAGAACACTTGCATTGCGCGACAGGTATTGTGCCAGAGCGGGCGACGTCGCGACGATGTCCACCAGTAAGTCAACAAGCTGCGGATTCGCCTCAAACAACGAAAACAGTTGCACCCCGGCAGGCAGGCCCGCCAGAAACCCATCAAACGCTGCCAAGGCTTCTTGCGGTTTGCGAGCAGCGCCTAAGTGGGCCAGCAAAACGGGTTCAATCCGCTCAAACAATGCCGCACCGCGTTCCGAGCGGAGTGCCGGATAGCTGCGCCAGCGTGATTGCGTTGCGTCGTCTATCTGGAAATCAGATGCCGCAGGTTCGGCCGCTGTCGGCGCAAAAAAGCCTTCAGTCTCGGCATGAACAGCCGAAAGACGATCGGTTAGTTCTGTCTCAAGGTCCGCACGCGTGCAATCCATCATCGCGGCCAATCTTTCAAATTCGTCGTCCGTCACTGGCAGCGCATGTGTCTGGGCATCGCGCACCATCTGCACGCGATGTTCGATTGTACGATGAAAGCGGTAATGATCACTCAGGTCAGCTGCCACCTCAGGCTTGATCCAGTCCTTTTCGGCCAGCTTTGCGAGGCCCTCCATCGTTCCTCGCACACGCATGTCTGCATCGCGCCCACCTGAAATCAATTGCCGCGTCTGCGTGAAAAATTCGATCTCGCGGATGCCGCCCCGCCCCAGCTTTATGTTGTGACCGGGCAGCGTGATTGGCCCACCCGTCCCTTTGTGCGCGCGGATCGCAAGCCGCATATCATGGGCATCCTGTACAGCCGCAAAATCCAGATGCCGGCGCCACACAAATGGACGCATTTCTTCCAGAAACGCATTACCCGTTGCGTGATCGCCGGCACACACACGCGCTTTGATATAGGCGGCACGTTCCCACGTGCGCCCAACACTTTCATAATACCGCTCAGCGGCCCCCACGGAAACAACCAAGGGCGTCACTGCCGGGTCCGGTCGCAACCGCAGATCAGTGCGAAACACGTATCCGTCGCCCGTAAGATCATTGAGTGCGGCGGACATATCTTGCACCGCGCGAACACAGCCTTTGCGGATCAGCGCGTGATCTTCGGGGGCATGACGGGTTTCGTCAAACAAACAGATCAAATCGACATCGCTGGAATAGTTCAATTCAAACGCGCCCATCTTGCCCATAGCCAGCACAAACAAGCCCACATCAGGCCCCGGCAACTTGCCCCGTTTGACTTGTTGGGCGATGGCAGCACGCAAGGCCACTTCGCACGCCATATCTGCCAATTTTGTAAGCGCACCGGTGACCTTTTCAAGCGGCCACGCCCCGCCCAGGTCAGCCAATCCCGCCAACAATGCCACGCGCCGCTTGGCCTGGCGCAAAGCAGGCTTTAACGCAGCAATGTCGCCCTCCGGCGGCACCAGTACATCGTCAAGCGCCCCATCCGCGTCGTCCATCGCGCCGGGCAACCAAGCGGCTTCTTGCTCTATCAAACTGGCCAAATAAGGGCTACACGCCGCCGCACCATGTATCAGGTCGCGCGCAGAACCCGTGACACACGGCACCAATGCAACGGCCTCTGCCCCTCGCTCCGGGCGGTAAGGACGCGGGGTCCGTGTCAGATGATCGCCAAGTCGCATCCCGGCACAATCAAAGCGACGCGCAGGAACGTCAATGCCTCTTGCACCTGTTTGGACAAAGCGTCACGCTTGCAGACATGAGCAAGAGTTTAAAACGCGTGCGCGCAGCACTGGACGCAGCAGCCATCGATACCGAAGTGGTCGAAACCCCACTGGCACGTACCGCAGCCGATGCGGCTAACGCATTGGGGTGCGAAGTCGATCAAATTGCCAAGTCCATCATTTTTTTAGGCCAAGACAGCGGTCGAGCCATTCTGTTCATCACCGCAGGCGGCAACCGCGTGGATGCAGACAAAGCTTCTGAACTGGCCGGAGAACCTTTGGGCAAGGCCGACGCTGCTTTGATCCGCGCGCAAACGGGATTTGCCATCGGAGGTGTGTCGCCTATCGGACACGTCTCTGCGATCCGGGCGTTTTTTGACGCGCGCCTGTTGGATTTTGAACTCATTTGGGCGGCGGCAGGGACACCGCACCACGTTTTCAGAGCAACACCGGCAGAAATTTTGGAAATTTCTGACGCGCAACTATCTGAATTTGCTTCATAAAGCAGATTTATGTAAAAAACATTCACATACGCTCTTGCACAAACACGTGATCGTACCAATTTATTTAATGTGAAACGCTTTTACATACACAATTAACGGGGCCACAGCCCCCATCCGCGAAAGGTTTGAAAATGACATCTATGTCCACGAACGTCCCATCCACGCAAAATGGAGGAGGCTGGTTTTCCAAAGCCGAACGCTGGCTTGACGACAAAGGCAAAGGTGCCTGGATCGCGGCCATGGTTCTTGGTTTCATCTTTTTCTGGCCTGTTGGCCTCGCCCTTCTGTTTTACATGATCTGGAGCAAACGCATGTTTTCAAAATCCTGCAACACCACCCGCATGGGCACAACAATGACCACAATGCGCTCAACCGGAAACGCAGCCTTTGACGCCTATAAGGCAGACACCCTGCGTCGTCTCGAAGACGAGCAACACAATTTTGAAGCCTTCCTTGAGCGTCTGCGCGAAGCCAAAGACAAGTCCGAGTTTGACGAATTCATGGACGAACGCGCCAAAGCGGCCCAAACTGAAGACTAAGGTCCAGAACCAAACACCTTCCTCGGTCCTCGCGGCAAATGCGGGGGCCGCCCTCTTCTTGATTTAGGGTACTTTTTCCCATGCAGCTTGCCGATCCCATCACGCAACCGCAATTCTACCGCGATGTGGCCACCAAACGATTGTTGGCTTGGGTGATCGACACTGTTGTGGTGGCACTGATCAGCCTTATCATCGTTCCGTTTACTGCCTTTGTAGCTCTATTTTTTATATTTGGTCTTATGGCAGTTGTGGGGTTCGTTTACCGCGTGATCACTTTGGCCACAGGGTCTGCCACGTTGGGCATGCGGATGATGGCCATCGAAATTCGCGACAGTTCCGGTGCGCGGCTCGACCTTGGACAGGCCTTTTTGCACACGCTTGGATATACGGTCAGTTGGGCGATCGCGCCATTGCAGTTGATCTCGGTCGTATTGATGGCCACCTCGAACCGAGGTCAGGGGCTGACCGACCATTTCATGGGCTCTGCTGCGATGAACCGCAAGGCGCGTGCTTGACGTTCACGTTACGCTCTTGCCTCACAGTGCATCCTTGGTATCATCTAGCGCGATCCAATTAGGAATCTCATGCGCCACACGCTTCCCCTTGCTCCGCAGTTTTATGTGACTGCACCCCAACCCTGCCCCTATCTGGAAGGCCGGATGGAAAGGAAGTTGTTTACTGCACTGCAAGGCGACAACGCGGAAAAGCTGAACAACAGCTTGTCCCAACAAGGATTTCGACGCTCGCAAAACGTGCTTTATCGGCCGTCCTGTGCAGAGTGCTCGGCCTGCCTGTCCGCGCGCATTGATGTGTCTGTCTTTGCTGCCAACAAAAGCCAGCGACGCACATCTAAGCGCAACGCCGATGTCATCCGGCAAGCAACGTCACCCTGGGCAACCGAAGAACAATACAATCTGTTCCGCACCTATCTTGACAGTCGGCACGCTGATGGCGGCATGGCTGATATGGATGTGTTCGAATTCGCCGCGATGGTCGAAGAAACCCCGATCCGCAGTCGTGTGATTGAATACACAACCGAAGGCAGCCGTGACTTGATTGCAGTGTCGCTTACGGATGTTCTGAGTGACGGTCTCAGCATGGTCTACAGTTTTTACGACCCCAATGCGCCGCAACGCTCATTGGGCACGTATATGATCCTTGATCACATCCGCATCGCACAAGAAGCCAACCTGCCTTACGTCTACTTGGGCTACTGGGTACCGGGCAGTCAGAAGATGGGGTACAAGTCCAACTTCTCCGGGCTCGAAGTTTATATGGGTGGGCAATGGCAGAAAATGCGCGATCCAAAGAACTTTGAGCCGAACTCGCACCCCTTGTCTACGGACCCTATTGCTGAACAGGTGGCCAACATCTCGCTGCCCGACACACGCCCTACGCGCTGATCACGCAAACGATCACAGCGCAACCTGCGCGTATCCCAGTTCATGTTCCAATATAATTCTGGCGGCAACGCACCAGCGCAGGGGCAACGCGCCCTCTTTTTCCGATTTAGAATGAAACAAGGGCGGCCTATTGGGCCGCCCTTTCTATTGGATCAATGTCACCCAAATCAGTTCGGGATCAAATCCGGGATCAGCGTCACAATGCCCGGTACGAACCAGAACAAGGCCAACGCACCGACTTGGATCAACACAAACGGAATGATGCCGCGATAGATATGGCCCGTCGTGACCTCTTTGGGTGCAACCCCGCGCAAGTAAAACAGCGCAAAGCCAAATGGTGGCGTCAAGAACGAGGTCTGCAAATTCACCGCGACCATGATCGTCACCCACTTGGGATCAAACGTGCCGCCATAAATCACTGGCCCCACAATCGGGATCACGATGTAAATGATCTCAAGGAAATCCAGCACAAAGCCCAAGATGAACAACACCAGCATAACGATCAAAAAGACCGTAAGCTCATTGTCAAAGGACTTAAGGAATTGTTGGATATAGTGTTCTCCGCCAAAGGAGATGACCACAAGGTTCAACAGTTGCGAACCGATCAGGATGGTGAACACCATCGACGTCACCTTGGCCGTCTCGCGCACCACAGGCGTCAACACGCCCGAGGTAAGCAGGATGTAGCAGCTGAACAACAACCCAAACAACGCATAGAGATAGGCGGCGTATGCAGCAAAGAATGCAATCCAGCTTTGGGCCGTCACGACTTCCTGATTGATGCGCAGGTCAAAATTGATCCCGATCAGGATCGAAATCAAAATCGCCAATGTAGACCAAATGATGATTTTTGGGCTACGGTCCATGTCGCTCAGCTTGCGGTAAGCCGCCAACATGATCGCGCCACCTGCACCCAAGGCCGCTGCCGGCGTCGGGTTGGTGATCCCACCAAGGATCGATCCCAAAACAGCAACGATCAGAACCAATGGCGGGAAGACCACGCGGATCAGCTCGTTCTGGGCGCAACGCCTGGTTGCCTCAATGACACCATACATGATCAACGCAAACGGGATCGCCATGATCACCACGTAAATGCCAGATGAGCTTAGCGGACCAATTAACGCGATATCGGCAAATAAAGCCAGCACCACACCAATACCACCGATCAACAGCGGTTTTGGATCACTGCTCGGCGAAACCCCGCGTGCCGTGGTCATGATCAAGCCCAGAACGATCAGCAAGATGGCAGTGCCCGTACCGATTGGGGCTGCGTTTTCAACCAGATCATCCAGTGCCGTCGCCAATTCGTCGTCGCTCAGACGTTCGGATTGTTGTTGCCCACCTGCAGCTGCGATCTCTTCTTGCTGGGCGATGGCGATGTCCCACGCCTCTTGACCGTGCAATTCGATCATCGAGATTTTGCATTCTTCGCTTACATTGGTGCGCAGGCTTGCCGCCTCGCCAATGTCAGAAAAAGACGACAAAGTTGTCGACTGGCTTCCCACGACATTCAACGTGCCAAGCAAGATCGTTCCTACAATCATCAGCACAGGTGCGCCAAGGAACCAAGTGAAGGCCTCATTGCGAGTAATCGGTTCAGCATTGGTGCTGCCCATTTCGACGGCCGGTGCTTTGTCAGGGTTCAAAAGCGCGTAACCAAAGGCATAAAGCGCATAAAGCAGCGCAAGCATCACACCGGGCAACAAGGCCGCCTGAAACAGCGTCCCCACAGACACAACGGCTGGCTGGCCAAGATAGGTCAACGCATCCGTGCAACCGGCTGCAACCGCGCGTTTTTCTTGGGCCGAGGAATACAAATCACCCGCCAGTGTACCCAGCAAAACGATCACGATTGAGGGCGGAATAATCTGCCCCAATGTGCCCGATGCAGCAATCACACCTGTCGACAGTTCAGGTGAATATCCGTTGCGCAACATCGTCGGCAGCGCCAGCAACCCCATGGTCACAACAGTCGCACCCACAATCCCGGTCGAAGCAGCAAGGAACGCGCCCACAACAACAATGGACACAGCCAAACCACCGGGCAGCGGTCCAAAGACACGCGCCATTGTGGTCAACAGGTCTTCGGCGATCTTTGAGCGTTCGAGCGTGATACCCATCAAAACGAACATCAAAACGGCAAGCAATGTCTCAATAGACTGACCAGCAAGCACACGCTCGTTCATACGGTTCACAACAAACGATACGTTGCGATCAAGCGCCACTTCCCAACCTGACGGGAAAACGGGTTCAGATATGCGCGGTAAATCTGGATATCGGAAGATCGATATCGCATCCGGCTTCACGCCCGAATTGACCAAGTCTCGATAGACCTGACTGCTTTCATCAATCGCGGCGTGTATCAGCAGCCCCGCGCTGTCGAGGGCGGCAATGATCCCAAAAGAAATCACCCCTGCCCCGCCGATAGCAAAAGCCACCGGAAAACCCGAAAGGATGCCGCCAAACAGGCAGACAAAAACGATAATGAGGCCAACTTCTACGCCATCAAGTCCAAAAAACATTGCTTATTGTCCTTCAAGTATTCGTGCAGGCGCATGTGGCCCAGATGCGGTTCAAACGTACGTGCGAGCAGGACATCAGTGTGTGCCCTCATACGCTTCTTCACCTTCGCCCAGCGAGTCGCGGCTAATGTATTTGCCAACACTTTCTTCGCCTTCGCGCCATTCAAGAAACGAGCGCATGAAGAACGCGATACCTTGAAGGAACACCATGCCTGCAAACGTCACCAAGAGGATTTTGAATAGGAAATAGCCGTTGAACCCGTTGGGGCTGAACCCGATGGTCTCGACGCTCCAGCGCACCGCGCGCGATGTGCGCAACAGGCGTTCCAGATCGTAGCTGGCCGCAGGGTTTGGCGTAATCAGATGGCGCCACAGGAAGTACCAGCCATAAAGCCAAACGATAGTGGCGGTCGGGACCATAAAGAAAAGTGAGCCGAACATATCGATTACGCGCTTGGCGCGGTGGCTCACGGCAGCATAGACCAGATCAACGCGCACGTGCCCGCCCTGAACAAAGGTGTATGTCACGCACAGGCAAACGACTATGGCATTATAAAGCTTCAGTTCTTCGGCGAACCACGAGATGTCGAATTGTAGCGGAATGCCGAAGCCAATCGAGATGTCAGGCCGGGTAAAGATCCGTTGCATAAAGACGATAATGATCTGTTGCAGCACCATCAGCAGGCCAGCCCATGCAAACAGGCGGCCAACGCCATTGGCGATACCTTCAAGCACACGCACACATCCCCACATAAAGGTGTTGCGCCAAATGCCAAAACCGATGACCGTCACAACGACGGCCAGAACGGCAAAGAAAAATTCGGTTGATCCACCATAATACACGAACCGCATCAGCGATTCTTTGTCTTCGGTGGTGTTGGCCCATGACAACCAGTCAAGCCACGAACCGGGATGCGTGATCGCATAGAGGATGTTGTAAAAACCTAAGAAGAAGCTTTGCAAGACCCAGATCACGCCGTCAGCAAAAGCCGCTAAAAAGCCACCTGTTTCGGCGACGTTCTCGTTTTCCATTACTGTAATCCCCCGACAGTTCGGCTGCATAACTGCGCCGACTGTTCCTTCTTCATCTTAGATAACCCAAGGGCCCGCACGGAGCAGGCCCTTGGAAATACTGCAGAAAGTTGGCTTAGCCGCCCAGCACGCGCACGCGC
>CAZJAW010000035.1:0-11198 GCA_964544035.1 uncultured Rhodobacterales bacterium | reverse complement strand
GTTCTTGTGATTGCTGCGTTAACGTTTGCAGTGTGGTGGGTTTTTGCCGGAATGGGCCCTGCAGTCGTTGCGGGCGTGTCGGTGCTGATCATCGCATGCCCTTGTGCTATGGGGCTGGCGACTCCGATGTCGATTATGATTGGAACTGGGCGCGCTGCAGAACTTGGCGTGCTGTTTCACAAGGGTGCAGCGCTGCAGCGCTTGCAGGATGCGCGTGTGATTGCGTTCGACAAGACCGGAACACTGACGCTGGGCGCACCGATGGTCGCGGAACAGGTCGGCGATGTGGACGGCGATATGTTACGTTTGGCGGCTGGGGTGGAACAGCACTCTGAACACCCCATTGCCCGCGCTATTGTCGCAGCGGCAGGTGACGTGCCGACGAAAACTTCCGGTTTTGATGCGATGTTGGGCGAAGGGGCGCAAGCAATCGTAGAGGGCAAACACGTGGTGATCGGCAACGCTGGCATGTTGGCGCGCACGGGTATTACGGCATCTGAGGATTGGTTACGCCAAGCGGACATCTGGGCCCAATCCGGTGCAACCGCTGTGCATGTGGCTGTCAACGGCACCCACGTAGGCACCATCGCTATCAGCGATCAAATCCGCGAAGGGGCGGCACAAACCATCGCTGCCCTTAAGGCCACAGGTCGTGCAGTTGCGATGATTTCCGGCGACGCGCAGGGTGCGGCTGATCACGTGGCAAAGGACATTGGCATCACGCATGTGGTGGCGAATGTTCGCCCAGATGGCAAAGTCGCAGCCCTTGCGGACTTGCGTGACGCATACGGGCCAGTGGCTTTTGTCGGTGACGGTATCAATGATGCCCCGGCACTGGCTGCCGCAGATGTAGGATTGGCCGTAAACGGCGCCAATGATGCGGCCATCGAAGCAGCTGATGTTGTGATGATGTCACCCGAACCCGGAGCTGTTCTGCGGGCATTGACCATCAGTGCTGCGACCCTGCGCAATATCCGTCAAAACCTCGCATGGGCTTTTGGGTACAACACTTTGTTGATCCCGGTGGCAGCAGGCGCACTTGTTCCGTTTGGAGGGCCACAACTTTCGCCTATGCTCGCGGCGCTGGCGATGGCACTTTCATCCGTCTTTGTGGTGACAAACGCGCTGCGATTGCGCGGGAAAGGTCAGACATGAATATTTCGCAAGCAGCAGAGGCGTCGGGTTTGCCCACCAAGACAATCCGATACTACGAGGATATTGGCCTGATCCGACCCAAGCGCAGCACCAACGGATATCGAACCTTTAACGACACAAATCTTCACCAGCTCAATTTCCTCGCTCGCGCCCGCGCACTTGGTTTTTCAATCGAAGATTGCCGGTCCTTGCTTGCTTTGTGGCAAGATCGTGAACGGGCCAGCACGGACGTGCGCGCAATTGCGCAAGCGCACTTGATTGCTATCGAGACCAAAATTGCCGACCTGTCGGCGATGCAAGCAACGCTCAAGGATTTAGTATCAAGGTGCGCAGGCGACGATCGTCCAGATTGCCCGATCCTCAATGACCTGAGCACACCGGCTCGTTAAAGGTCTTTGGCGTTTTGGCCCTGCTCAAATCGCCGAAGAATCCGAGGCATGTCGCGGATACGTCAAAGAAGCACCGTTTATCCGAAAGACAACGGTGTTCCCAAAACCTGATGTGTTGCAGTCTGGCTAAGTTCAGCGGCGGCGGTCGCGGCGCGAAGACATCGGCTGGAAAGCCACCCCCACATGCGCCTCGCAGTAGGGTTTGCCTTGCTGAACAGGCAGGCCACAGAACCAAAAGTTCTCGGTTGCAGGGTCGCCGACGGGCCATTTGCATGTCCGCTCGGTCAATTCCATCAAGCTGATCTTCTTGGCCTTTTTCTCAACTTCGTTGACTTTGGCCAATGCTTCGGGGCTGATTTCATTCGCCGAAGGTTGCGGTGGCAAAGGCTGGCCGGCAGGAATGATCTGCTTGCGCGCAGGCAGATTGGGGCGGCTCTCGCCTGCGGGCAACGGTTTGATCGCAGGCTCTGTCCTCATTTGGGGCGCTTGTTTGGCCTTCGCCTCGACTTTTGGCGCGGCGGGTTTTGCTTTGGCTTCCGCTTTGGCTGGGGTGCTGCCAGAACCTGCACGGTTGGACAAACCAAGACGGTGCACTTTGCCGATCACGGCGTTGCGCGTCACGCCACCCAGTTCTTTGGCGATCTGGCTGGCCGACTGGCCCTCGCCCCACATCTTTTTCAAAGTTTCAACGCGCTCGTCAGTCCAGGACATCGGCAGGCTTTCTTAGCTAAAAAGCGGCCTCCCGCGGGGGCCGCTCAGAATTTACTGTCAGCGCTGCATTCTAATGGTGTACGCAAAAGTTACAAGAGAGGTTGGTCAGCTTGATGCTTAACCTTTCGACCTTCACGCCAAGCCAGCAAAAGCGCGCCGGCAATGATTACGCTGGCCCCAAGAATGGTTATGCGATCTGGCACTTCATCAAAGAACAAAAGGTCGTAGATGGCGGCAAAGATCAGAGTGCCATAACTAAAAGGTGCAACAAAGCTCGCGTCCGCGCGCGCCATTGCATTCACAAAGCAGGTTTGCGCCACAGCCATCGCGCAACCGATGCTTGCCATTAGCATCCATTGCACACCTGTCGGAGAGTTCCAGACCCAAACGACGGCGATGCTGGCAATGATGACACCAATGGCATTGTTAAACAAAAGAATAGAAAACGGATTCTCGCGGCGGGTCAGCATTTTCATGATGTTCAGCTCAAACCCCAAAACAAGCGCAGCCCCCAACGCCAACAACGAAGCAGGCTGAAAACTATCCGGAGTAGGGCGAAGCAAGATCAAAGCCCCGACAAACGCGATTCCCGCAGCACTCCAACGCCATTTGCCCACTCTTTCGCCTAAAAGCGGAATGGCAAAGATCATGCCAAAAACCGGGTTCAAAAAGGAAATTGCCGTAGCATCTGCGAGAGGGATGTATGCCACGCTGGCAAACATCAGCACCACGCCCGCCCAGCCGGACAACGTGCGCATCAGGTGCAGCGGCAAATGGGGGCGTTCAAGTTCAGGCCGAAGCAAAATTGCCGCAGCGGTAAAAACCAGAAACGCAAACAAATAGCGCCCAAACACGATTTGAAACGGGTTCATCGGTGGACCGAACTGGTCGCTCGCCAATATCTTGGCCGCAAGCGTCGTATAGGCAATGAACGCACAGGCGATCGCGATCAACGTCGCGGCAAGGGGCGGGTTATGAGCTTTGGCGGAGTACACAGGATTGCTCTGCGCCTGTTCGGGCGTCCATGCAAGCCACAAAACTCTCTGGTGTTGTCGTACGCCCTGCGTTAAAGGTGCGTCATGATCACACTCGTGCCCTTCCGACGAAACGCGCGACGCAGCTAAGCCTGCGGCTGATCACCCGTGTGTGCTGCACACATTCCTTTCACTTGCAATTTTGTTGACCCCGCCCGACGCCTCATGCACCAACATGTTTGACGTCTTTGGCTTTTCAAAAGGATGATCCCGATGATCGCTTCCGTTCTGCCGACCTATAACCGCGCGCCCTTTAGCTTTGTCAAAGGCGAAGGCGCTTGGCTGATCGAAGCAGATGGGCGACGTTTTCTGGATATGGGGGCAGGGATTGCTGTGAACGTTCTGGGTCACGCCAATCCGACACTCACCAAAGCGTTAACAGACCAAGCCGGTGCGCTTTGGCACACCTCGAACCTTTATGAAATTCCGCAACAAAAGGCGTTGGCGGACAAACTGGTCGATGCGACTTTTGCCGATACGGTATTTTTCACCAATTCAGGCACAGAAGCCTGCGAACTCGCTGTGAAAATGGCGCGCAAATACTGGTATGAAAAAGAGGCGCCTGAGCGGGTTGAAATCATTACCTTCTCTGGCAGCTTTCATGGGCGGTCTTCTGCTGGGATCGCTGCTGCCGGGTCCGAAAAAATGACCAAGGGGTTTGGGCCTTTGCTGCCCGGCTTTGTTCATCTGCCGTTTGCTGATCACGATGCCGTTGCGTCCGCGATCACCGATAAAACAGCCGCAATCATGGTCGAACCTGTGCAGGGCGAGGGCGGCATTATCCCACTTCCGGATGCTTGCCTAAAAGGACTACGCGATCTGTGCGACGAACATGGAGTTTTGTTGATCCTTGATGAAGTGCAATGCGGTGTTGGTCGTACAGGTAAGCTGTTTGCCCATGAATGGGCGGGGATCGAACCTGACATAATGATGGTTGCCAAAGGTATCGGCGGCGGCTTTCCGTTGGGCTGCGTACTTGCAACAGAAAACGCAGCAAGCGGCATGACGGCAGGCACACACGGCTCGACCTACGGCGGTAACCCATTGGGGTGTGCCGTTGGAAACGCGGTCATGGACGTGGTCAACACGTCTGATTTTTTGGGCGAGGTAAATCGCAAAGCTGGCAGCCTACGCCAAAAACTTGAAGGTCTGGTGGCCGCACACCCCGAGGTCTTTGATTTTGTGCGCGGACAAGGCTTGATGATGGGTATCAAATGCAAAGCGACCAATACGGATGTCGTGCAAGCCGCCTATGACCAGCACGTGCTTACAGTTCCAGCCGCAGACAACACAATTCGTCTGCTGCCCCCGCTCAACATTACGGATGCAGAAATCACGCAAGCCGTCGACGGGCTTGACGCCGCCGCAAAGTCCCTTGCAGGCTAATCCTTCTTCATCTTGCCAAGAAAACTCCGGGGGTCCGGGGGTTGACCCCCGGCGCTCTCAATAAAGAGATACCAGTATGACTCATTTTCTAGACATCCACACAACAGACCCAGCCGACTTGCGCAGCATCATCGACACGGCACAGTCTATAAAAAAGGCGCGCTCAGGCCGTCCCAAAGGTATGTTGGATGACGACCAACCGCTGGCGGGGCATATGGTCGCGCTGATCTTCGAAAAACCATCGACACGGACACGCGTGTCCTTTGACGTGGGCGTGCGTCAGATGGGTGGGCAAACAATGGTGCTGTCGGGCAGCGACATGCAGCTTGGCCACGGCGAGACCATCGCCGACACCGCGCGCGTGCTTAGCCGATATGTGGACATGATTATGATCCGTACCTTCGAGGAAGCGACGTTGCTGGAAATGGCCGAACACGCCACGGTGCCGGTAATCAACGGGCTGACCAACCGCACGCATCCTTGCCAGATTATGGCCGATATCATGACCTTTGAAGAACATCGTGGGCCCATCAAAGGTAAGAAAATCGTGTGGTCAGGCGACGGCAACAACGTGTTCGCAAGCTTTGCACATGCCGCCAAACAATTCGACTTTGACCTTGTGTTCACAGGGCCAGAACCACTGGATCCAGAAAGCGCGCTTGATGGGCTTTATACCACTGTGCGCGACCCAGTTAAGGCCGTTCAAGGCGCAGATCTTGTGGTGACCGACACTTGGGTGTCCATGCACGATCCCCAATCCGCACGCGAGCGTCGCCACAATCAGTTGCGCGGTTATCAGGTCAATGCCGACCTCATGGCACAGGCGAAACCGGACAGCCTGTTTATGCACTGTCTTCCCGCCCACCGCGATGACGAAGCGACATCCGAAGTCATGGACGGGCCCAATTCAGTGATCTTTGACGAAGCTGAAAATCGTCTACACGCGCAAAAGTCGATCATGCGCTGGTGTTTGGGAGTGTAATGTCATGAACGGGCCACGTATCTCCATCGCAGGGGCAGGCAACATTGGATGTTTTATCGGTGGTCTCCTGGTACATGCTGGCTTTGACGTCCGCTTTTTGGCGCGCCCACCGGTGGTTGATGCAATAAATGAACATGGCTTACAGCTTACTGATTTTGGCGGATTGGACCTGCGCCTAACTGATGTCGAGGTCTTGGACGACGAAGAACAGGCATTGACAGGGGCCGACCTTGTGCTGGTGTGCGTAAAGGCAGGTGGTACAGAGGCCATGGGACGTGTGGTCAATAAATACGCCCGCGGGGCGCAGGTTCTAAGCCTGCAAAACGGCGTCGAAAATGCCGCGACTTTGCGCATGGAACTGCCCGGTGTCGACGTGCGTGCCGGTATGGTGCCGTTTAACGTCATCTCTGAAGCGCCGGGTCACTATCACCGCGGCACATCTGGTGACATACTGATCGAGCAAGGCCCGTTGCCAGACCTATCGAGCACTCACCTTGTTTGGCGTTCAGTCGACAATATCGAAGGGGTGCAATGGGGCAAGTTGCTGATCAATCTGACCAATGCGGTCAATGCACTGGCTGATATGCCTTTGCTCGATCAATTGAACGATCGCAAGTGGCGCCTGTTGCTTGCGGATCAGATGATAGAAGCTTTGCGGGTGCTGCGCGCGGCAAAGATAACTCCGGCTAAAACCTCTGCTGCTCCGCCGGGGCTGATACCTCATATTCTACGCTTGCCGACGCCAGTGTTTCGTGTTGTCGCCAGTCAGATGCTGACAATTGACGGACAGGCGCGGTCATCTATGTGGGATGATTTGAACCAAGGTCGAAAGACTGAAATCGATGTATTGCAGGGGGCAATTTTGCAATTGGCGGGACGGTTCGGGCGCCAAGCACCGCTTAATGCACGCATGCGGACGCTGATCCGCGCAGCAGAGGCTGCTGGCGACGGGCCACCCGGACTGAGTGTTGAGCAAATTCGAAGCTAAAACCGTCTGACCCAAAGAACGCATGCGCGACGGCGTTCTTGACCGGGCTTGGCTATGCAGCGGTTATCCCGCGCGTTTTTGAACAAAGAACATGACACCTATTTGCGTGGTTTGGCGCGCAGGGTCGGGTCGGCTTGTGTCGGGTCTTCGGGCCATGGGTGTTTAGGGTATTGTCCGCGCATATCTTTGCGCACGTCTTCGTAGGATGTGCGCCAAAAGCGCGGCAGGTCAGAGGTGACTTGAACTGGCCGTTGTGCGGGGGACAGTAATGTCACCTGAAGCGGTGTTTCGCCAACCATTGGGTGCTGCGTTACTCCAAACATCTCTTGTAAGCGCACGCTGATGCCGGGGGTGGCTTCGTCGTAGTCAATCGCGATTTTGCGCCCCAGCGGTGTTTCAAAATGCCCCGGCACGGCGCGGTCGAGGTGTTGCAAGTTGTCCCACCCAAGATGGGCTTGCAGGGCTGGTAGGATGTCAAAGTTTTTCCAATCAGCGCCCGTGCGCACATCCATCAGATGAGGCAAGAGCCATTGATCCAGTGTCTCCATCAATGTGTCTTCGCGAACGTCGGGAAAACCATCGCCCATCAATGCCGCCCGCGCCAAGAGGCGGCGTGCCGCGCGCGAGGGTTTCAGGCCCAATTCGCGGATGCCGTCGAGCATGGCTTTTGCGACGTCCATGTTGGGTGCGTCGTGCCACGGCTTGTCTTCCAACACCAATGCGCCAAAGCGGCGCTGTTTGCGCGTCAACACAGCGCGGTCGCGCCGGGACCACGTGCAGGTATCGCGCCATTTGATCTGGTCGCCAAACAGCGCTTCTAACCCTTCGATGGATAGGGCAACGGCTTGGCGGATGCGCGCCTCGCGCGGGTCGCCGTCAAGGTCGGTCGCTACGATCAAGCGATGACCCGACAGTGCGTCGCCCTGCGGCAGTATCGCGCCTTTCCCTCCTGACAGTACATAGCGCGGGGCGGCCCCGTCACGTCGCAACCCAATGCGATCGGGATAGGCAAGAGCCGCCAGTTCGCCCAAATCCAGCTTGGGTCGTTTTGTTGTGGCACGTTTAAGCCGTTTGGTTTCATCCCTTATGCGCGCGATGGTGCCACGGTGGGCATCAGGGAACCCGTTTGGATCGCCAATGGCACGCATCCGCAGGGCAAGGTCAGTGCCACGGTTGCGCAACGGGTCGCGTTCAGCCAGTAACGCGGCGAGGGTGGCTGCCTGTTCCCCACCTGTCAAAAGCATATGGGCAAGGCGCGGGTGCAATGGCTGGCGCGCCAGTGCGCGCCCGTGGTCTGTGATGCGGGCCTGTGCGTCCAGCGCCCCGAGCATTTGCAATAGGCTGCGCGCTTCGGACAGGCGCCCCTCATGGGCGGGGGTCACAAAACGTAAGCCTTCTTCGCTGCCCCAGACGGCCAGTTCCAGTGCAAACCCTGCCAGATCTCCGCTAGAGATTTCGGGTGGCGGGAAGGCGGCAAGCGCACCGTCTTCGCCTTTGGTCCAAAGCTTGTAAGCCGTACCGGATGCGACGCGACCAGCGCGGCCTGCGCGTTGGATGGCTTCGGCGCGCGTGACTTTTTCGGTGACCAGCCGCGACATGCCCGAATTTGCATCGAATTGCGCGCGTCGCGAACGTCCGCCGTCGACGACAATGCGGATGTCAGGAATGGTCAATGAGGTTTCGGCAATAGAAGTGGCAAGCACCACTTTGCGTTGTTCCGAGGGTGTGATTGCTGCGCGTTGTGCTTTGAAATCCATCGCTCCGAACAGTGGGTGCACAGTGGTGTCTTTGGGCACACGGGCATCGATCAAGGCTTGGGTGCGGCGAATTTCGCCTTCGCCGGGAAGGAAGGCAAGGAGCGAGCCCTCGGCCTCAGTCAGTGCGTGCAAAATGAGGTCGGCCATAGCGACCTCGAACCGCGTTTCTTTTGGCGTCGGCTTTTTCAGCCATTGCGGTACGACGTCAAAACTTTTGCCCTCAGACGTGAGGATAGGCGCATCCATGACCTGTGCGACGGGATCGGCATCTAAGGTTGCGGACATGGCCAGCAGGATCAGGTCGTCGCGCAATGCCTCTGCCACTTCAAGGCACAGTGCCAATCCCAGATCCGCGTTGAGCGAGCGTTCGTGGAATTCGTCAAAGATCACGGCACCAACACCGGGCAGATCGGGTTGGTCTTGCAACATGCGGGTCAGGATGCCTTCGGTCACCACTTCAATGCGGGTGTCATGGCTAACAGTACTGTCGCCTCGGATGCGGTAGCCCACGGTTTGGCCAGTCTTTTGGCCAAGTGTCGCGGCCATACGGTCTGCCGCTGCGCGTGCCGCAAGGCGGCGCGGTTCTAGCATCAAGATTTTGCCGCGCGTCAGGTTGGCATTCAGCATCGCAAGGGGGACACGGGTTGTCTTGCCCGCGCCGGGGGGCGCCTGAAGCACCGCGCGACCATGGGTGCGTAAGGCCTCGATCAAGTCGGGCAGGATCGCGTCGATGGGCAAGTCATGCGTCATGTGCCGCGTTATGGCGCATGCGGGCGGGGTCGCCAACACTGGACATTTTGCGCAGCCTTGCACAGAACCTATCACAAGGAGAAGTTACCGATGGATACCACCAATCTGGCGCAGCGCATCGCTGCGGGGGAACGCAGGGCACTGGCACGTGGTATCACGCTGGTCGAAAGTGCGCGCGCTGATCATCAGGCGCAGGGGGCAGAGGTCATCGCAGCACTTCCGCGCGATCGTCAGGCGCTGCGCATCGGGTTGTCGGGCACGCCGGGGGTGGGCAAGTCAACTTTTATAGAGGCGTTCGGAATGCTGCTGGTCGGCGCGGGCCTGCGGGTTGCAGTGCTGGCCGTTGATCCGAGCTCCGCACGATCTGGCGGGTCCATTCTGGGCGACAAGACGCGGATGGATCGCCTAAGCCGTGAGCAGGGGGCTTTTATCCGCCCGTCACCCAGTCGCACACACCTCGGTGGCGTGGCGCGCCGCACGCGCGAGGCGGTTGCGCTGTGCGAGGGTGCGGGATTTGATGTTGTGCTGATTGAAACCGTCGGGGTTGGTCAATCTGAAACTGTTGTGGCGCAAATGGCGGACTTGTTTTTGCTATTGCTCGCGCCGGCGGGGGGGGACGAGCTGCAGGGTGTCAAGCGCGGCATCATGGAGATGGCCGATATGATCCTAGTGAACAAAGCGGATGGTGATTTGAAATCGGCTGCCACGCGCACGTGTGCAGATTATGCCGGGGCGTTGCGACTGTTGCGCAAACGCCCGCAAGACCCCGAAGGATATCCGCGCGCGATGATGGTTTCGGCTTTGGCCGAAGAAGGGCTGGATGCGGCTTGGTCTGATATGCAGGCTCTGGTCGACTGGCGGCGTGAGAACGGTTTTTTTGACGCGACGCGGTCCACGCAGGCACGGTACTGGTTCGAAGAAGAGGTACGCGAGGCCTTGCTCGCTCAGCTCAGTGGCGGCGATGTGCGCGCGGAAATGGATGCGCTTGGCGCGCGTGTTGCAGCGGGTGAGTTGACCCCCGTTGCCGCAGCTTCTGAACTGGTTGCGGGGCGTCTGCGCCGCTAGGGCGTGCACGGCGTGCCACGTTGCCCCGCTCAAGGGGTTGACGCGAGCGCAGGGTGGGCCTAATCACGCCCAGACCAGATTCCCGGGGACGGCTGTCGCTGTGCCCCTTTGATTTAAGCGAAAGCCCTGACTTTCGTAGCAACTGACGAGGTACGCCCATGTCGCGTGTATGCGAATTGACCGGTAAAGGCCCGATGACTGGCAACAATGTCAGCCACGCCAACAACAAAACACGTCGGCGTTTCCTGCCGAACCTGAACGATGTGACGCTTCAGTCCGAAGCATTGGGTCGTGGCATCAAGATGCGCATTAGTGCAGCTGCTTTGCGCACCGTCGATCACCGCGGTGGTCTTGACGGGTTCATGGCCAAAGCCAAGGACGCAGAACTATCAGCAAGCATGCTGAAAGTGAAAAAAGAGATTGCCAAGGCGCAAGCCGCGAACGCGTAAGCGTTCTGACAATCGATTTCTGATTTAGCCCCGTCTGCTTTAGGTAGGCGGGGTTTTCACTTTTGTGATGTTTTGCGGCCTAATGTCGTAAAGTGTCGCAGTTGAGTGTCTCGTCCGGGTGGCTTAAGTTCGGACAATGTTGCGGCGTTGCCTATCCTTTGTCTTTGGACTGATGCTTGTGGTTACCAGCCACAGCATGGTGTTGGCACGCGGGTCCGAGACTGCCGTAGATCAGATGGTGATTTGCAAAGGCTCTCAGGCTGTCACTGTTTATATTGACGCCTCGGGTGAGCCGACCCTTGCCCCGCACATGTGCCCGGATTGTACGTTGCTTGGTCTGGATGGTTTGCCGAGGGGTGTTTTTGTTCTTGGGCGTGCCCCGGTCTTTTCCCATCAGGCGGCGACTGAGGCAGCTTTGGCAATGCAGCCGCTGGCATATAGCCACGCCATGGTGCGCGCGCCGCCTGTTTCGATCTGAGACCTCTTTCACAATTTTTGAAACGATCAGATCAAGAAAAGGGGACTTTTATGT
>CAZJAW010000034.1:5813-11399 GCA_964544035.1 uncultured Rhodobacterales bacterium | reverse complement strand
AACTAAATGCGGGCCGTCTGGCTGATCTCGCTCCGACCTTGCTGCATTTGATGGGGCTGGACCAACCTGAAGAAATGACAGGACAAAACCTGATCGCATGAAACGCCTTGCCGTTCTTGCCCTTTGCCTGCTGACAGGCCCGCTGTCCGCTCAGGAAGACGCAGGCGCACTTGCGCGTGCGGCGGGGCAATTGTTGGAAACGGCCTCAGCACAGTTGAATGACGCAGAAAGTGCGCGCGATCGCGTGCGTGCGTTGACCCAGACTGTACAGGCCTATGAGGCGGGTCTTTCTGCGATGCGCGCAGGGCTGCGCCGGGCGTCCATCCGCGAGGCCCAGTTGCGTGCTCAACTTGAGGCACGTGACGCTGAAATCGCGCAACTGGTTGCGGTTTTGCAGACCCTTACTCCGGGCGAGGCCCCCACTGGATTTCTGCACCCTGACGGCCCCAACGGGTCAGCCCGCGCGGGTATGCTGTTGGCCGAGCTGACACCCGCTCTGAACCAACAGGCCGAACGATTGCGCCGCGATCTGAGAGATGTTTCAGAGCTGCGCGCGCTCCAACAAAATGCTTCAAAGCAACTGACGACTGGGTTAAGCGAAGTCCAAACGGCGCGCGGCGCTCTTAATCTCGCGATGGCAAACCGCACAGATCTGCCGCAGCGCTTTACCGCTGATCCGGTGCGCACGGCGGTCTTGGTGGCGTCGTCCGAAACGCTTGAGGCGTTTGCCAGCGGTTTGTCGAGCTTTGCAGTAGATGAAACCGTCTGGACGGCGCCCGACATTGCCGACCAAATCGGCGACTTGCCGATGCCCGCACGCGGTTTGCTTTTACGTCGAGCAGGAGAGGCCGACGCCGCTGGCATCACCCGACCTGGCATTCTTCTGGCGACGCGCCCTGGTGCATTGCTCACGTCACCTACGGCTGCAACTTTGCGTTATGTTGGGCCATTGCTGGATTTTGGTAATGTAACGATTCTCGAACCTCGGCCCGGCACTTTGATCATTCTGGCTGGTATGGGGGTCAGTTATGGGGAAACGGGTCAAATCATCACTGCAGGCACACCTTTGGGGTTAATGAGCGGGCTTCCTGAGCAAGGTGACGCTGCTACATTGTCAACAGACGGTGAAGGGGGTGGCATTGAGGCTTCGGAAACGCTCTATATAGAAGTAAGACAAGATAACGTGCCTTTGGACCCTTTAACATGGTTCAGCACTGACAAGGATGGATAAACAACAATGAAAAAATTCGTCATGGCCGCAGTGGGCGGCACGTTGGCAGGGGTCATCGCCACCACACAAATCGCGGGCCCTCTACTGGCGCAGGAAAAAGCTGCCAATAGCAGTGTCTATGAACAGTTGGATTTGTTCGGGGACATCTTCGAACGCATCCGCGGCCAATACGTTGAAGAAGTCGATGCCGGGGACCTGATCGAAGCAGCGATTGACGGCATGTTGACCTCGCTTGATCCGCATTCCAGTTATCTGTCACCCAGAGACGCCGCAGCGATGCAAGTTCAGACACGCGGTGAATTTGGCGGTCTTGGCATCGAAGTCACTCAGGAAGAGGGCTTTATCAAAGTCGTCTCACCAATCGACAGTACACCTGCCGACGCCGCTGGCATCGAAGCGGGCGATTTCATCACGCACGTTGACGGCGACTCTGTGCTTGGCCTGACACTGGATGCCGCTGTTGGCCGGATGCGCGGCCCCGTCGGGTCGGAAATAGTCATTACCGTCGTGCGCGAGGGCGAGAGCGAACCGTTCGACGTTTCCATCATTCGTGACACCATCGAATTGCAAGCAGTGCGCAGCCGCACCCAAGGCGAAACTGTTGTTTTGCGTGTGACGACCTTCAACGACAAAACGACGCCAAATCTGTCCTCGCAACTGTCCGAAAAAGTCGAAGAGCTTGGCGGCATGGAGAACGTGAACGGCTTTGTAATTGACTTGCGTAACAACCCAGGTGGTTTGCTGACGCAAGCGATCCGGGTGTCGGATGCGTTCCTTGAAAAAGGCGAGATCGTATCCACGCGTGGCCGCAATCCTGCTGATGGGGACCGTTTCAACGCCACCCCTGGGGACTTAGCCGAAGGCAAACCCATTGTCGTGCTGATCAATGGCGGCTCTGCTTCGGCTTCTGAAATTGTGGCTGGTGCGCTGCAAGACCACCGCCGTGCAATTGTTGTGGGCACTAAGAGCTTTGGCAAAGGGTCGGTCCAGACCGTTATGCCATTGCGCGGTGATGGTGCTATGCGTCTGACCACTGCGCGTTACTACACGCCATCGGGCCGTTCGATCCAAGCGCTGGGCGTCAGCCCGGACATCGTTGTGGAACAACCGCGTCGCACACCGGATGCGGAAGATGACGAGTCAGCAAGCGCAGTTGGCCAGCGTTCTGAAGCGGACCTGCGTGGCAGTCTGAACAACGATTCGCTCAGCGAAGACGAAATCCGTCAGATCGAAGAAGACCGCGAAAAGGCTGAAGCCGCTGCGACATTGCGGGAAGAGGATTACCAACTGGCCTATGCCATTGATATCCTAAAAGGTCTGAACGCCCTTGGTCCGACCAAGTAATACACAGGTAAGGTGCATAGAAGTATGCACCTTACGCCCGCCTAAAGCGCAACCTCATGAGGGGTTAGTTTGGGCCAATCGAACTCAACCCCGATCCCGGGTACATCCGGTGCCACTGCCAAGTGATCCTCGATCACCAAGGGGCGCTTGGTATAGCGGTCGATGGGGAAACTGTGGACTTCCAGCCAACCACCATGAGGCTGGCTGGATACCAACGAAACATGCAGTTCCTGCATGCCATGGCTGCATATTGGCACACCCGCCTTTGCCGCCATTTGCGCCACCTGTAACCATCCCGTGATTCCTAAACAGTTCGACGCGTCGGGTTGGATAAAATCCAAATGCGGCAGGGCGCGGGCGAATTCGTGCACTGTGTGGAGGTTTTCGCCTTGGGACACGGGCACACCTGTGGCCGCGCGGATCGCGGCGTAGTCTTCATAAGCGTCAGGAAGGATCGGCTCTTCGAACCAAGTTATGTCATAGGGTTTGAACGCAAGCGCCATGTCGATGGCCTGCGACACTTCCATGGAATAATTCGCATCAACCATAAACGTGACATCAGGTCCGATAAGGTCCCGCACTGCTGCAATACGCGCAATATCCTCGGCTTGCGTCGGCTGGCCAATCTTGATTTTGACCGCGTTGTGCCCGCGATCCAGATAGCCTTGTATACTGTCCAAAAGTTTGGGCAGATCAAAGCCCAGATCGATCCCGCCCGCATAGGCCCGACATCGATCCGAAGCTCCACCAGCGGCATGTACAAGCGACTGCCCGGCTCCCTTAAGGCGAGCATCCCACAGCGCAATATCAACGGCAGATAGCGCAAAGCTGAGGATGCCGCCCCGGCCCACATAATGCATGTGCCAGTCCATTGCCTCAGTCAGCGCTTCGACATTGCTCGCATCCTGACCGATCAGAAAAGGCGCAAGATCATGGGTAATCATTGCCGCAGTCGCATGCCCGCCACGGCCACCATTGTAGGTGTAGCCAGTGCCAATCCGGCCATCTTCCAGCGTGACCGTCGCTGTCACCAGATGAAAGTGGCTGTGATCGCCATGTTTGGCGTCCACAAGAATTTCATCCAATGGCACCGCGAACAAGCGGGCCGTGACGGCCTTGATCCTAGACATTCAGATGCGCAGTTTCCGGCACCGAGGTAAGGACTTTGCCTGAGTTCAGATGCGAGATCAGATTGTCGACAACAAGCCCCCCCATCGCAGCACGGGTTTCATGCGTGGCAGAGCCGACGTGAGGCAGCAAAATCACATTGGTCATGGTTTTTAACGCATCCGGTATCTTGGGCTCGGCCTCAAAAACATCAAGTGCGGCATATCCCAAACGTCCGTCCTGAAGCGCTTTCACCATAGCGACTTCGTCAATCACTGACCCACGCGAAACGTTGATCAATGTGCCTTCAGATCCCAGTGCGTTCATTACTTCTTCGTTGACGATGTGCATGGTCGATGGGCCACCGGGGGTGATGCAAATCATCACTTCGACTGCTTTGGCCATCTCGACCAAGCTTTCGTGATAGGTATATGGCACGTCTTTTTTGCTACGCGTGTGATAGTGAATTTCCGCGTTGAAGGCGGCCAATTTGTCAGCAATGGCTTGTCCGATCCGCCCCAATCCAAGGATGCCGACACGGCGATTGTCCGCACTGCGTGACAGCGGTGCGTTGCCATCCCGCTCCCAAGCACCCGAACGCGCATGCGCTTCGTCGGCCATAAAGTTTCGGAAACTGGCGAGCATGAGCATGATCGTCGTGCTTGCCACTTCGTCGTTCAAAACGTCAGGGGTGTGGCTGACAAGGATGCCGCGATCAACTGCGACCTTTGTGTCGATGGCGTCATAACCAACGCCATAGCAGCTGACCATTTTGATGTTCGGACAAGCGGCCAGAACGTCGGCAGGCACCCCGTCATGGCCATTGGTGGCCACGTGGGTAATCCCTTCGGCGGGATAGGTGCCTTCGCTTAGTTTATGAATCGTAAAGTGTTCTTCCAAACGCGTGCGCATGGTTTCTGTGATGCCACCGATTTGCAAAAGATCATGCATCTTGCTTCACTTCCTGACGCTGGCGGCCCAGCCCTTCGATTTCCAGTTCCATCACGTCACCGACTTTAAGGTATGTGGGCGGTTTCATTCCCATGCCAACGCCGGGAGGCGTGCCAGTCGTGATGATGTCACCAGGATGCAAAGTCATCAGACCTGATAGGTGTTCGATGATTTCTGCCACGGTAAAGATCATGGTGTTGGTATTGCCAGTCTGCATGCGCTTGCCGTTCACATCCAGCGACATGGCAAGGTTTTGCACGTCAGGGATTTCGTCGCGTGTTACCAGATACGGACCCGTAGGGCCGAAAGTGTCGCAGGATTTTCCTTTGGTCCATTGCCCAGTCAGTTGGGTCTGAAAGTGACGTTCTGACACGTCGTTGACAACGCAATAGCCTGCCACGTGTTTCAGCGCGTCTTCCTTGCTGACGTATTTCGCGGTGGTGCCGATCACGACGCCCAGCTCCACTTCCCAATCGGTGCTTTCTGATCCGCGCGGCATATATACATCGTCATTTGGGCCAACGACGGCAGAGTTCGCTTTGAAAAACAGGATAGGGTGTTCCGGGATCGCAGCACCAGTTTCGGCCGCGTGATCGGAGTAGTTTAGACCGATGCACAGGAATTTTCCAAAGTTGCCCACGCAAGCACCAAGACGCGGATTGCCCTCGACAGTTGGCAGGGTGGACGGATCAATGCTTTGCAGCTTGCCGAGCGTGTCGTCGCCCAGAGTGTCGCCTGTGACGTCATCAATTACGCCGGACAGATCCCGCAACGTGTCGCCATCCATCAAGCCGGGGCGTTCTGATCCTGCGTCTCCAAATCGTACAAGTTTCATAGTCTAGCCTTTCTAGTGGTCGCGCCAACGGCGCGCTTTTTGATAGACGCGCCAGCGGTGCGTTTGTTTGGTGCCACGCCATCGGTGCGCCAATGGTTGTCGCGCCGCTGGCGCGCTA
>CAZJAW010000034.1:0-5713 GCA_964544035.1 uncultured Rhodobacterales bacterium | reverse complement strand
CTGGCGCGCTAGTGGTTGTCGCGCGGCATGTGCTTGCGCGAAATGTCTTTGTATTCTGTTGCTCCGCGCAGGGTCATGCCCTCGTCAAAGCGGCCGACGCGATCGCGGAAAATCTCTTGCCATGGGCTTTGGTTCTCGGGGGCGTCGTATCCACCCGCATCTGCCAAGGCCACTGAACGCGCAGCCAATTCCGCGGGTTCAATCAACATATCAGCGGTGCATTTTTTCAGATCAATCCGCACCATGTCGCCGTTTTTCAAAAGGGCAAGCCCACCGCCATCTGCGGCTTCGGGCGAAGCATTGAGGATGGACGGCGACCCAGAGGTTCCCGATTGCCGCCCATCACCGACGCAAGGCAGGGCTTCGACGCCCTTTTTCAGCAGGTAGGATGGCGCGCGCATATTCACGACTTCGGCGCCGCCGGGATACCCTTTGGGTCCAGTGCCGCGCATGAACAGGATACAATTGTCATCGATGTTCTCTGCCGGATCGTCGATGCGATGATGATAATCTTCTGGACCATCAAAAACCACGGCACGTCCAACAAAGGCCTCTGGATCGTCCGGGTTGGACAGATAGCGTTCGCGGAACGCGTCTGAAATGACGGACGTTTTCATGATCGCGCTGTCAAACAAGTTGCCCTTGAGGTTGATAAAGCCCGCATGCTCTTTCATCGGCTCGGTGATCGACCGGATCACTCTTGTGTCCTCGCTGCGCAGACCTTCGCAGTTTTCGCGCATGGTCTTGCCGTTGACAGTCATTGCATCGGGATAGGGCAAAAGGTCGGCTGCCAGAAGTTCGCCAATCACGGCAGGCACACCACCTGCATGCTGATAATCCTCTCCCAGATATTCTCCCGCGGGCTGCATGTTGACGATCAGCGGTATCTTGTGGCCAACGCTTTGCCAGTCGTCGTTGTCCAAAGGCACGCCAAGATGGCGCGCAATCCCATTCAGGTGAATAGGCGCGTTGGTCGACCCACCGATGGCAGAGTTGATGACAATCGTATTTTCAAACGCCTCGCGCGTCATGATGTCGGCGGGGCGCATATCTTCCCACACCATATCGACGATACGCCGTCCTGTTTCATAGGCCATTTGCCCGCGTTCGCGGTAGGGCGCGGGGATTGCAGCCGCGCCGGGCAATTGCATGCCAAGCGCCTCGGCCAGCGAATTCATTGTCGTGGCCGTACCCATCGTGTTGCAATACCCAACCGAAGGGGCGGACGACGCGACAAGTTCCATAAATCCGTCATCATCGATTTCGCCGGCTGCCAGCATTTCACGTGCTTTCCATACGATGGTACCGGAACCTGTGCGCTCCCCCCGGAACCAACCGTTCAGCATTGGGCCGACGGACAACGCGACAGCGGGGATATTGACTGTTGCAGCAGCCATCAGCAGCGCAGGCGTGGTTTTATCGCACCCGATGTTTAGCACGACTCCGTCTAGAGGGTAGCCGAACAGCGTTTCCACTAAGGACAGGTAGGCCAAGTTGCGATCTAACATCGCCGTGGGCCGTTTTCCGGTTTCCTGAATGGGGTGCACCGGCACCTCGATGCACGTGCCGCCTGCCGCGATAATGCCATCGCGCACACGTTTGGACAGCTCAAGGTGATGCCGATTGCAGGGCGACAAGTCGCTGCCCGTCTGTGCAATGCCGATAATGGGTTTGCCGGATTGCAATTCGGCCCGCGTGAGGCCGTAATTTAGATAGCGCTCAAGATAAAGCGCTGTCATCTCCGGGTTGTCTGGGTTCATGAACCACTTGCGTGAACGCAGATCTTCTATGCCGATGCGTTTGCTCATTGTCCTGACCAGCCTCCGTCAATGATGTGGGGGTGCCCGGTGGTGAAACCACTATCATCGCTGCCAAGGTAAACCACTAGATTCGCAATCTCTTCGGCAGTTGCAACTCGGCCCATGGGCTGGCGGGCGACGAACTGTTCTCGCGCCTTTTCATAGCTGCCCAACTCTTCGCCCAATGCTTTGACACGGTCTTCCAAGCTAGGACTTTCCACAGTGCCTGGACAAATGCAGTTGCAGCGCACCCCGTCTTTGATGAAGTCAAGCGCGACGGATTTTGTCATGCCGATCACAGCGGCTTTGGTCGTGCCATAAATGAATCGGTTGGACGCACCGATGACCGACGAACAGGCCGAAGACATGTTGACGATCGACCCTGTGCCGCGCTCAACCATACCTGGCAAGGCTGCTCGGATTGTGCGCAGCATTGAGCGCACGTTGAGGTCAAATGCAAAATCCCAGTCCTCATCCGTGGCGTCCAGAACAGTGCCGTGATGTACAAATCCGGCGCAATTGAACAAGATATCAGGCTGCGCGCGCGCCACGCCTTCACTGACGCTGGAATCGTCCAAGGCATTAAGAACAAAGGTTTCTATCCCATCAGGCATATCGTTCAATGCATCAGCATTTACGTCGGTGGCGAACACTTTGGCACCTTCGGCTGCCATGGCGATGGCACTGGCCCGTCCGATCCCCTGACCAGCTGCTGTCACAAGTGCGCGCTTTCCGTTTAAACGGCCCATAACGTTCCTCCCAAATTTTTCAACTGTTGCGCATCGCCGATGGCTGCGGTTTTGTGGGACCGTAGGACAAGCCGTTCGCGTTGACCAGACGTCACGGCAAAATCGAAAAGGATGCGCAATGGCAACGCAGAAAGTGGCCCTGTTGGGAACGGGATTGATGGGCTTTCCCATGGCCCGCAATCTGGTGGAGGCCGCTGTGCCCCTGACGGTGTGGAACCGCACCAAGGCCAAGGCGCAACCGCTGGCCGCCCTTGGAGCTGAAGTGGCAGATACCACGATCGAAGCAGTGAAAGATGCCGACATTATCATCACGATGATGAGCGACGGGCCCACTGTTTTGGCTGTCATTGCCGAAGTTTCAGATGCTTTAAAGGCGGGCGCGTTGTGGGTTGACATGTCGTCAACGAAACCCGGCGAAGCCCGCGCACAAGCCGAAGCGCTTGAAGTGCATAGCGTTGCCCATCTAGACGCACCCGTATCGGGTGGCACCAAGGGGGCAGAGGCGGCCAGCCTTGCTATAATGGTTGGTGGTAAAGCCGCAGATGTAGAACGCGCCAAGCCGACGCTTGCAGCTATGGGCAACCCGGTTCATGTGGGGCCAAGCGGGACCGGGCAGCTTTCCAAACTTTGCAACCAGACCATCGTGGCCGTCACCATCGGTGCTGTAGCCGAGGCGATGTTGCTGGCCGAACAGGGCGGTGCCGACCCGGCGGCTTTACGTGCGGCCCTCAAAGGTGGCTTTGCTGACAGCACCATCTTGCAGCAACACGGTGAGCGCATGACCACGGGCAATTTCGAACCTGGCGGGTTGTCAAAATTCCAGCTTAAGGACCTAGACAACGTATTGTTCGAGGCCGAAGCGGTAAATTTGAATCTGCCCATGACGACGGGCGTACGTGATCGGTTTGCGCATTTTGTCGATGACATGGACGGCGCAGATAAGGATCATTCAGGCCTTTATCTTGAATTGCGAAAACAGAATGGGATGGACACATGAAACGGGTACTTATCCTTGGCGGCGGCGGTATGGTCGGCCAGAAACTGGCCCACAAACTTGAGGCCGAGGGACTCGACGGCACTCCGGTTACTTTGACCCTTCATGACATCGCTTTTCCTGAAGGTGGCGCTGGTTCAGACCGACGTGTGGGAAATTTGTCGGTTGCAGCCGAAGGGGCGGCACTTGCTGCGGAACGGTTCGACGTGATCTTTTTCCTCGCCTCTATTGTGTCGGGCGAGGCTGAAACGAATTTTGATCTGGGCTGGCAGGTGAACATGTTGCCCATGTGGCATTTCCTAGAAGCTCTGCGTGCGCAGCATCGCGCAACGGCTGGTGCCTATGTTCCGCGTGTTGTGTTCACATCGTCCATTGCGGTGTTTGGTGGCCCTTACCCAGACAAGATCGGTGATGAATTCCTGACGTCGCCCCAGACCAGCTATGGTGCGCAAAAGGCGTCTTGCGAGTTGATGATCCAAGACTTTTCGCGCAAAGGCTTTATCGATGGATTATCCTTGCGGCTGCCCACGATTTGTGTGCGCCCGGGCAAGGCGAACCTTGCGGCGTCATCCTTCTTTTCAGGCATCATTCGCGAACCCCTGAACGGGTTAGAGGCCATTTTGCCTGTTTCTGACACTGTGCGTCATTGGCACGCCTCGCCCCGCTCTGCAGCTGGCTTTCTCGCCCATGCGGCGACTCTGAACACGGACCGTTTGGAAAGCCGACGCGCTTTAAATCTACCCGGTGTCAGTTGCACTGTCGCTGAACAGATCGAAGCACTGCGCGACGCGGCGGGCAACAACGTGGTGGCGTTGATTAAGCCGCAGCCCGATGAGGCGATCATCAAAATCGTGAGCGGCTGGCCACGCAATTTTGCACCCGAACGTGCCAAGGCGCTGGGGTTCAAGGCCGAAACATCTTTCCGCGAAATTGTGGACGTCTACATGGCTGAGGACATGCCGGATCGTTAACGGTCAGGACGGGTTGCGCAGGATCCATTCCGTCGCAACGTCGCCCATGGTTTTGGGTTGACCGTCCTTGATCCACGCCATGAAGGGGCGGTCGAATTTGAATGCGGGACCGCACTGCGCGGTCAAAAAGCGGCGTACGTTTTGGGTGTTCTTGTATTGCGGAGTCACAGGAGTGTCGCGCGAGATCGAATCGCTATGCCAGTCAAAACCCTTGCTCATTCAAATCGCCTCGAGTTCAGGTTCCGGCGCCATGTGACGCGCCAAGTGGTCATGAATTTTTTGCCGCGTTAAGGCCTCATCCCCAGCCATGGCGGCGTCCAGAATTTCTTGGTGATGTTCGATGTTGTCTGAAATGAAATCAAACGCGCGGTCTTCGACCATCAACTGCTGACGAAAGCGACAGTACAGCTGGTGGTGCGTGCTGCGCAACGAATCTGACCCGCATGCGGAAATAAGCGTTTCATGAAACTGGCGTTCGGCATCGAACCAAAGATCAACGAACGGCGTTTTGTCGGGGGCCGCTTGCAAACGTTTCTCAAGATGGCTGAGTTGGTGATGTGCTGCGGTCAGACGCGCCTCCCATGCGACTCCGCCCAGCCGAATCGACATAACAGTGCCTTCTGCTTCAAGCAGCACACGTAAATGAGCCAACTCGTTCAAAACCGGGCGCGACTTTTCAGGCACGCGAAATCCACGCTGTTCGCGAAATTCAACAAGACCGAGCGTCGAAAGACGAAACAAGACCTCGCGGATGGTGCTGGCGGAACAACCAAATTCCTGCCGCAAATGTTCAGCGCGGACCTTTTGACCATGCGCGAATCCACATGTCATCAGGCGACGGCGCAGGTCTTCGAAGATGTCAGTGTCGTGCAACATAAAGACGTCCAGACTAGTTCCTTTTTCGCCCTCGACAATAAATTACTAAATTTCGAAATTCCATACAAATCTCAAAATTATCCAGAATTTCAAGTTTTTTGTTGTCCTACAGAGAATCTCGGCATAGCCTCATCCTACAGTGCGCCGAAGAGGGCCCAATATCCGTGGTGCGCGCAAAGCTAAATCGTCTGGGAGGACATCATGACAATCATTAAGAAGGCGGCGACTTTTGCCGTCGCAGCGTCGCTTGCCGCGACAACAGCAATTACTGCCAACGCGCAACAAACAAACCTGCGTATTCAAACACACCACGCGCCTGAAACC
>CAZJAW010000033.1:0-11458 GCA_964544035.1 uncultured Rhodobacterales bacterium | reverse complement strand
GTATAGGCTTTGTAGCGCTCTTTTCGGCCCTTGCGTCCGCCGCGTGCGCCATCCAGCGGCGGAAACAGGCCGAAATTGACGTTCATTGGCTGGAAGGTTTTGGCGTCGGCACCTCCGGTGATGTGCGTGTCCAAAGCGCCGGTTGCGGTGGTTGCGGGCACGGCGGGGGCGGGCAACCCAAGGATTTCCGCGGCGGCAAGGCGACCAGCCAGAAGGCCCATGGCCGCACTTTCGACATAGCCTTCGACGCCGGTGATTTGGCCTGCGAAGCGGATATGGGGATGGGTTTTGAGGCGCATTTGGTCGTCTAGGAGCTCTGGTGAGCGGAGGAACGTATTGCGGTGGATGCCGCCGAGACGGGCGAATTGTGCATTTTCAAGTCCCGGAATCGTTTTAAAAACATCGGCTTGCGCGCCGTATTTCATCTTTGTCTGAAAGCCGACGATATTGTACAGCGTCCCCAACTTGTTGTCGCGACGCAGTTGTACAACGGCATAGGCTTTCACATCGGGCTGGTGCGGATTGGTGAGCCCCACGGGCTTCATCGGGCCAAAACGCAGGGTTTCGCGCCCGCGTTCAGCCATCACTTCGATGGGCAAGCAGCCGTCAAAGTAACCTGCTGTTTCGCCCTCGTGGAATTCTGTTTTGTCGGCGGCCAAAAGCGCGTCGATGAATGCCTCGTATTGGTCTTTGTCCATGGGGCAGTTGAGGTAGGCGGTGCGCTCTTCCTCGGTTTCGCCTTTGTCATAGCGCGATTGCATCCATGCTTTGTCCATATCGATGCTGTCAAAATAGATGATCGGCGCGATGGCATCGAAAAAGGCCAGCGCTTCGGCCCCGGTCTCAGCCGCAATGGCTTGACCCAAGGTGGAAGACGTCAGCGGCCCGGTGGCAATGATCCAGTGACCGTCGTCAGGAAGGGCAGTGATTTCGCCATATTCAACGCTGACGTTGGGGTGCGCCATTAGTGCATCGGTCACGGATTGCGCAAAGGGTTCGCGGTCAACGGCCAAAGCACCACCGGCAGGCAAGCGGTGCTGGTCGGCTGTTTGCATAATGAGCCCATTCGCCTGTCGCATCTCCCAGTGCAATAGGCCCACAGCGTTCTGTTCGCTGTCGTCGCTGCGGAAGGAATTGGAGCACACCATTTCGCCCAAAAGCCCAGTTTGGTGCGCAAAGGTTTCGACCTTGGGGCGCATTTCGTGGATCACCACGTTGATCCCCATATGGGCGGCTTGCCAAGCAGCTTCGGACCCGGCCATTCCGCCGCCGACGATGTGGAGTGTGTGTGTCATGGCGGGGATGTAGGGCAAGGGGCGCACACGCGCAACCGTGTCACTCTGTCCGCGCTTAGCTGTCTGTTGTTGGTGGAGTTTTGGGGTCGCCGCTGCGGGGATGGTCGATCAGTGAGAGGCTGATCTGGAGGGACCTTCCGCCAGTCGGCGACCCAAAATCGTTTGCGACCCTCAGGCCGTGTCTTATTTGTGCCTCATTTTGTTCCAAATTGCCAGCACCAATTCGGAAATAGTCGGTGTCTCATTTGGAAACAACGCAATTAACTCGTTAATTTTATATGTTTTTTAGGGTTGCGACCAATTTGGGGGGCGTTTTTCAATAAAGGCAGAGATGCCTTCTTTGGTGTCGGAGTTTGCCATATTCTTTACCATAACCTGCCCGGTATAGGTGTATGCGTCCGCAATCGGCATCTGCAATTGGGCATAAAACGCCTCCTTTCCGACCCGCACAGCTGATCCGAGCTTGGCGGCGATGCGTTCAGCCAGGGCTGCGGCGTCGGTTTCCAGAGCGTCCGGGTGGACAGCGTGGTTGATCAAACCTAACTCTGCGGCGCGCGCGGCCTCGATGAAATCGCCGGTGGTTAGCATCTCAAACGCGTGTTTGCGCGCGACATTGCGCGATAGGGCGACCATGGGGGTCGAACAGAACAGCCCGATATTGACGCCGTTGACGCCAAAGCGCGTGCCGTGGGCCGCCAGCGCAAGATCGCAGGTGGCCACCAGTTGGCAACCCGCAGCTGTGGCGATGCCGTGGACTTGGGCGATGACGGGCTGGGGCAGGGACTGGATGCGGGCCATCATAGCGGCGCAACGGTCAAACAAGTCTTTGAAGGCTGCAGCGCCGCCATCGGGTACCTGACGCGCTGCGGTCATTTCTTTGAGGTCATGACCTGCGCAGAACGCTTTGCCTGCACCAGACAAGATGACTGCGCGGATTGTGTTGTCGGCTGCGATGTCATCAAGTGCTTTGTGCAGGGTGGCGATCATTTCGTCGCTGAGCGCATTCAATCGTTCGGGCGCGTTCATCCGCAAGTGCGCGACAGCGCCTGTGTCGTTGCGTTCCAGAATTGTCATCTTGCCCTCCGCAGCGTTTGCGGTGAACCCTAGGGGACAAAGTGAGCGAGGAAAAGCATGGGCCTAAAGATGGATGCCGCCGAAATGAACGCTTTTTTGGGGCGTGTGTTTCTGGAAGTGGCGAGCGACTTTAACGTCGATCATGTGGATGAGGCCGGTGTGACCCTGCGCCTGTTGGTACAAGAACGCCATTTGCGCCCCGGCGGCACGGTGTCGGGTCCTGCCATGTTCGGGCTTGCGGATGTGACGGCTTATATGGTGACGCTGGCCCATATTGGGCCGCGGGCGCTGGCAGTGACGACAAACTGTTCGATTGATTTTATGCGCAAGCCGATTTCGGGTGCTGATCTGATCGGCAAGGGGCGGTTGTTAAAGCTGGGCAAACAACTGTCCGTGTCTGATGTGTTGATCTATTCCGAAGGGGATGATCGTCCAGTGGCGCGGGCCAGTCTGACCTACGCCATTCCGCCACAAGGCGTTGATTTACCTGCATAACGAAAAGACGGCCGAGGCAAGCTCGGCCGCAAGGGAAGAGGTCTGGCAGACGTCACGGGGAAGTCACGCCTTCCAGAACACGCGCCGAGACTCGCTAAAAGCCTGCGACGGTGTCAGCCCCACGTCGCGCAGCTGGTCCTTGCTAAGCTGCGCTAGCGCAAGCCGTGTTCGGCGGCGCGTGGCCCATTTTGTCAACGTGACCGCGACCTGCAACGCAATCACCGATGCCGCTGGCATGGCGGATTGCGCCGACAGATAAGCGAGGTGTTGGGCGGGGGTCGTTTGTACACGTGTCATGGGAAACTCCTGTTAAATTGTATTGACACAATATGGCGCATTTGCCATGTGATAAGGGTACAATAATGGTACGCTTTATATCAACGGAAACATTGTAATGGATACAATTTGGCGACCCGATTTGCTGGAGGGCCCTGGCCCAAAATACAAAGCCGTTATGCTGGCGATCCGTGACCTGATTGTGACAGGCACTTTAAAGGACGGTGAAAAATTGCCGCCTGTGCGCGATCTGGCCTGGAAATTGGGGATTACGCCGGGCACGGTGGCGCGCGCCTACACGATGCTCACCGATGACGGAACGCTGATCGCTGAGGTGGGGCGCGGGACCTTTGTGGCCAAACCTGATGCCAAGTTGCCGCTGTTGGCTGAGCTCCCGATAGAAGTTGACTCCACGAAACATAACGCCGATCCGCAAAGTGATCAGGTCAATCTGTTCTCTCCACACTTACCGAGCGTCGGGCAGGCGGTCTTGATCCGCAACTTGCTGGCGGATGTGGCCGCTGACCCTCCGTCAGGCATGATGCACTATCCAACACGTCATGGCGCGCGCCCGGCGCGTGAGGCGGCAAAGGCATGGCTGTCAAACGCACCGTTGGGGTCATTCGATTCAGATGATGTGCAGCTGGCTCATGGCGGGCAGAACGCAATTTTGTTGATTTTCCAGGCGCTGTTGCGGGGACGTCGCCCGGCCATTCTGGTCGAAGAATTGGCCTATCCCGGTTTCCGCCGTGCCGCTGAACTATTGCGCGCAGATGTTATCCCTGTGGCGATGGATCGCGACGGCGTCATGCCTGAAGCACTTGAAGCCGCGATCAAAGCCCATGACGCACAAATCTTTTGTACGTCTCCAGAGGTACACAATCCAACCCTTGGATTTACCCCTGAACACCGCCGCGCCGATTTGGTCGAGGTGATCCGCCGCCACGATCTGCAAATACTAGAGGACGATTGCTATCGCCTTGGGGCCGCTCAGGCGCCAAGTTACCGAATGCTTGCGCCGGAACGTTGCTGGTATGTCTCGTCGATTTCAAAATCTGTGACGCCCGCGCTGCGGTTGGGGATTGTGGTGACGCCAAAAGGGCGCACATCTGTGTTGCGGCGCACGGCTGAGTATTCCTTTTTTGGGTTGGCGACGCCCATGACAGATCTGGCTGGCAAGCTGCTGATCCATCCCGAGCTGCCCGCCATGATGGAGCGTGTTTGCATTGAAATCAGCGCTTACGTGCGGTGTGCTGTCAACGTGCTTGGCGGCTATGACCTTGTTTGGCGCAAAGATGTACCATTTTTATGGCTACGTTTGCCTGAAGGGTGGCGGGCAGGGGCCTTTGTTCAGGCGGCAGAGGCAAAGGGCGTGCGGATTCGAGCCGCCGAAGAATATGCGTGCCGCGACGCGCGCACGCCTCATGCGGTGCGTTTTGCGGTGAATGCGGGCGTTGGGCTGGACAGTTTCGAGGCGGCGATTTTCCGTTTGCGTGACCTTCTCGACAATCCACCGGAATCCATTGGCGTTTGAGGGATGATAAGCCGAGATTGAAGTTTCGTAACGTTTTAGGTCAATATTTGTTTACATGCGTAAGCCAATGGTTGCAGCGTTTGTTCAGACCTTACAATCAAAACGTGTACTGCCGTGAGTCACCTTAATTTTATGCTTCAATTGATGCGGGAAACTGCAAGATGACGCCACGTGACTTCCCGTTTTAGGGGGTAAAATCGCCGTTTTCTCCCCTTTCTCTCGCCGAAAGTCATATCTAGATATTACACCAGTAAACGACCTGAATCAGTCTCTCTCAAAGGTAACTACGACAATGTTCAAACTCTCACTCACCGCTGCGGCCGCTCTGACGCTGGCCACTCAGGCAGGCGCCACCTCGTTGACGCTTCAAGAGGCGATAGGCACTTTTGGCGCGGTCACGCAGTCCTTCACAGGCAACAGCGAATCCGAAGGCCGTGTCTTTATTCAAGGTGATGCCAACGGCACCATTAACGTCAATGATCGCGTGCAAGGCGACAATGGCGATGGGTTTGATGATCTTATCATCACCGGGAATGTGACGGGCGGGTCGATTTTGGTTGGCAACGGCGGCAATGCAACAGTCGGGGGAAGCCTGTCCAACACTGGGCTGACACTGAATGGCCCTGTACAAACGATTTCGTTGGGCGGCACTTTGAACGCCAACAACTTCAACCAGAACGAAGACCTCGTGGTCGAAAACGCAACAAATCTGAACATTCCTGATGTTGATTTTGCCTCTTTCCAAGCTGAATCAGCCTTCTTGGAAAGCCTTGGTGGCGCAGCTGTCGATGCATCTGATCAAAACAATATCGTTTTGGGGGGCAGTGGCGTTGTATCGACATCTATCTCTGCCTTGGCGTCTGGTACGGCTCGGTTTGATTTGACGGGTTTGGACACGCTGATTGTTAACGTGTCAGGCACCAGCGGAACTGTTGGTGTGAATTTTGCCTCTTTTGCTGGCGTCAACACGTTGGATGCCGCCACCTCTGTCGTGTTCAACTTCTTCGAAGCGGAATCGCTGACGCTAAACAGCGCAGTGTTTGGTCATATCGTGGCACCGACTGCGACTGTGACTTTGAACAGCTCGAACGAAGGCAACGTCATCGCCGAAAGTATCATCGCCAATGGCGGCGAACTGCATCCGTTGGATTTCACGGGCACCATTCCGTCCAACAACGGCCCATCCAACACCCCAGCACCTGTGCCTTTGCCGGCCAGCTTGCCGCTGGTACTTTTGGGCATGGGCGCGTTCGCAGCCCTGCGTCGTCGCAAAGGCGCCTGATACGCAAGCTATATTTGCCAAGACTCATGAAATTGGGGCGCTACAGGGATGTGGCGCCCCTTTTTGCTTGTGGACAGTGACAATTTTGTGGGGTAAATAGATACCTTAATTTTAACACATTGTTTTATAACATTTTATTGCGATTTATCACCGTTGACGTGCCCGCGCGTGCCCCGTATACCCGCCAAATCCGAAATTCGAGCCCCCTAGGGATGCGACACATGAAAACCTATACCGCGACACCTGCGGACATCGACAAGAAATGGATCCTTATCGACGCTGAAGGCGTCGTGTTGGGCCGTCTTGCCGCATTCGTCGCCACGCGCCTGCGTGGCAAGCACAAGCCGTCGTACACGCCGCACATGGATTGCGGTGACAACGTCATCATCATCAACGCCGAAAAGATCCAGCTGACTGGCAACAAGCGCCAAGAGCACCATTACTGGCACACAGGCCACCCTGGTGGGATCAAAAGCCGCACCAAGGAAGAAATCCTTGAAGGCGCACATCCCGAGCGGGTCGTGACCCTTGCGGTCAAGCGTATGCTGCCCGGCAACAAGCTGAGCCGTCAGATCATGACCAACCTGCGCGTTTATGCAGGCGGCGATCACCCTCACGAGGCGCAAAGCCCCGAGGTTCTGGATGTTGCATCCATGAACAAGAAAAACACGCGGAGCGCATGAGTATGTCAGACGAAATCAACACACTCGAAGACTTGCAAGCCGTTGCAGGCGATGCCGCCCCGGCTCCGGTTGAAATGATTCAACGCGACCCAGTGCGCGACGAGCTTGGCCGTTCCTATGCCACAGGCAAACGTAAGGACGCGATTGCCCGTGTCTGGATCAAACCCGGTTCGGGCAAGGTCACCGTCAATGGCAAAGAGATGAACACCTATTTTGCACGCCCTGTTCTGCAAATGATCCTAGCGCAGCCGTTTTCGGTTGCCGGTGTCGAAGGTCAGTTTGACGTGGTGGCCACGGTCAAAGGTGGCGGTCTGTCTGGTCAAGCTGGTGCAGTTAAGCACGGCGTGTCCAAAGCACTGCAACTTTATGATCCCGCTTTGCGCCCTGCGCTGAAGGCGGCTGGTTTCCTTACACGCGACAGCCGTGTTGTTGAACGTAAGAAATACGGTAAGGCCAAAGCGCGTAAGAGCTTCCAGTTCTCCAAACGCTAAACGATACAGCCTATGCTTTTCAAAGGCCGCTCCTTGCCGGGGCGGCCTTTTTCTTTTGCCGGGCGGCATGGCAACTTTTTTTAAGCCCGTATACAAAACCACCCCGCACGGAGATGGCATTATGCATTGGAAAGACACCATTAATCTGGATCAGGCAGACTTGATCGCGCAGGGTGAAAATCGGCTGGTTTATCAACACCCCGCACAAGATCATCTGCTGATTAAGGTGCCCAAACCGAACAGCAAAGATGAACGCAAGCTCCTGACCCGGCGGATAAATCGCCCCGCCTTGGTCCGTTATGGCAATTTGCGCACCATGCAGCGCGAACAGGATGAATACACTGCATTGTTATGGCGCAATAAAACGATACCCACCTTTTTGCCTCGCCCGATGGGGGTATGCGGTACAAACTTTGGCCCCGGCGCTCTTTTCGAAAAGATTACTGACGATGACGGGTCGCTTGCCCCAACGGTTGATGCAATTTGCAAAGCAGGTGCCGCGACTGAGGCGTTTGCCACCAAGCTGGGCGCGTTTTTTGACCTTCTGATCGATCAAGGCTGTATCGCGCCGGGAATACACTTGGGCAACATCGTCGTCCAAGGTGGAGGGGAACGGTTTTATCTGATCGATGGGTTGGGCGAGATTGTTTTGATCAAAACGCAATGGCTGTCTGAGCGGCTGCGGCGCCGCAATCTGGAAAAGCAGAAAGCGGCCATGCTGGATTTGGTGCGTCAGCAAATTCCGTAGGGCCGGGACCTAGGCTGCAAAGTACGCCTTTAGCTGTCCGGCTTGATCAAGCCCAGTCCGCGCAGATAAATCCCGATGCCGGTTTCTAACAGGTCTTCGGGCGGGAAGGGTGAGGCGCGACCGGGCGAGTTGCGCGCGAACAATTCGACCACCCCGTGGCTCATGGCCCAGATATGGGCAGAAAACATGGATGCGGGTGGCCGTTTGTCTTCGGGGATGTGCTGGGACAAATCGCCCGCGGCCTTTTCCAATACTCCATTGGCACGCGCCGACACATCCGCCAGCTCTGGCGTGCGATTGACCGAAATGCCGCTTTCAAACATCGCGATGTAATGCCCCGGAAATCGGCGTGCAAAAGCAAGATAGGCGCGTCCCGTGGCTTCAAAAGCGGCCAATGCTGAAGGTTGGCCCGACTGATAGGCGTGCTCCATCAAATCAGCAAAGATGCCATAGCCTTGGCGCGCGCATTCCGCGATCAAATCTTCCCGGCCCTCGTAGTGGCGATAAACAGCCGCCGGGGTCACGCCTGCCTGCTTGGCGGCCTCGGACAAGGTAAACCCGGTGGGGCCTTTGTCCTCGATCAGCTGTAGCGCGGCTTCGATCAGGGCTTGGCGGAGGTTACCGTGGTGGTATCCGCGTTTAGGCATCCCAGATGTCCGGTCCGCCGCAGATGTCCTTGTCGATCTTGCCGATGGCTTTGGTGTCTTTGTTTGTGTAGTCCAGATTGTGCAGCACAGTGCGGATTGCATTCAATCGCGCACGCCGTTTGTCGTCCGAACGTACGATCGTCCACGGCGCATGTTTGGAATGAGTCAGGGCCAGTGTCTCGCGGATCGCATCGGTATACGCGTCCCATTTTTTCAGGCCATCGACGTCGATTTTACTGAGTTTCCATTGCTTTAGCGGGTCACGTTCACGTGCCAGGATGCGTTGAAGTTGCTCAGCACGGCAGACGTTCATCCAAAATTTGAAAAGATAGATACCATCATTGACCAACATCTGTTCAAACGGGTTCACCTGTTCGAAAAAATGCGTACGCTGTTCAGGCGTGCAAAAGCCAAAGACCTGTTCGACCACACCGCGATTATACCAACTGCGATCAAACAGTGCGATTTCACCGCCAGAGGGCAAATGCCTGATGTAGCGCTGGAAATACCACTCGGTCGCTTCGGTCTCACTGGGTTTGGACAACGCTACAACGCGCGCGCTGCGTGGGTTTAGGTTTTCGGTAAAGCGCTGGATTGTGCCGCCCTTGCCAGACGCATCACGCCCCTCAAAGACGCAAGCAATGCGCGTGCCTGTGTCGTTGGCCCATGCTTGCATCTTGACCAATTCGATCTGCAGTGCCTCCATCTGCGGCTCGTAAACCTTGCTCTTCATCCGTTCGGGATGTGGGTAGGTTGGCGTCAAGATCTGTTTCTTGTCAGCGCCGCGGATCGTGTCACGCACCATTTCGGGTGCATGAGTTTCGAAGAATCTGGTGATCGCGCCGTCAAAGGGGAGGCTCATGGCATGTTCCAAGTTACTGCTCTTAACATGCAATATGGGGTAGGTTGGGCGTTAACGCAAATCGCTACGTGCAGCGACACGATCAATTGCGTCAATCACAGCCTGAGGGGCGGCGTGTTGGGGCATATGGCCGATGCCGGGTAAAACAGTCAGGTTGGCGCCTTTGATCAAGTCCGGAATCCGTGCCGAATGGATCGAAACCGGTACGATGGTGTCCGCATCGCCGTGCACCAATTCGACGGGGACATTGATTTCGCCGTATTGGGCTGACATTTCAACAACTTGTGGGCGAAGGTGGTTCACTTGCCGTGCATTGGCACGCATGGATTGACGGCGCAACGACATCGCCGCCCCCACATAGGCAAGGTAGTCTTTCGGTGGATCTTGTGGGGAGAAGATCGCATCCAGAGAGTTGTCGACATAGGACTGCGGTAGAAAGGCCGAGAACACAGGCACTGCAAACCCGCCACCCAAGGCCGACCCATTCAAGCGGTACGTCCAGCCCAGACCACCGGGCCAAGGCATCGCAACCCCCGCGACGGACACCATCCCTGCCAGATCGTCAAATTCGAGGGCCCACGCATAGGCGACAATGCCGCCGAACGAGTGTCCCACAACGATTGGGTTTTCAACGCCCAGCTTTTGTGTAGCACCGTGCAACACACGCGCCTGTTCGCGCGGGGTGGCATGACCCGTCGAGAATGCGCTGGCGTCGCGCGTCTCTGTCAGGCCTGACCAACCCATGCCGGGGCGATCAAGAACCGTCACGCGGTAACGGTCTTTGATCAAATCGACAAATGCGAAAGTGAAGTCACGCGTACTGCCTGATGCGCCGTGCAGTAACACAAGGTCCGGTCCTTGGCCCATCTGAACGGCATGCACCGTGACGCCGTCCACGTCGACCAATTGCCCCATTGGGGGATAATCGCGCGCGGCACTACGCTCACGCTTGAGCGCAAACATTTGCACAAGGCCAAAAGTCAGCGCACCAAGGGCAAGCAGCACAATTAGGGCTGTTTTCATCACCTATCCCCGCAGATCGGTGCGATCCTGTCCGATCCTGCTCATGTCATATGGGGTGGTCAGATAAATCTCGGACAACCAGTTTCCATACAAAAGATGCGCGTGACTGCGCCAACGGTTCGCGGGCTGTTTGGACGGGTCGTCGTCGGGGAAGTAGCCATGGGGAACCGCAATTTGAGCCCCTTCGACCTGCACGTTGTCCAGATCACGATCATATTCTTGTTTCAGTGTGTCGCTGTCGTACTCAAAATGGTTGAGGATGTACAAAGCGCGGTGATCGGGATCTTCGATCAGGCATGGGCCAGTGATGTCAGAGCCCAGCAAGATGGGCAGACCTGCGGCTTCGATCTCGGGTTTGCGCACTTCGGTCCAGCGGCTGACGGGAATGACGCATTCATCCGAAAACCCGCGCAGATAGGGCGAGGCGGGGGCTTGGTTCACGTGCCGATAGGCGCCGAACAGCTTGTGATCGAGCAGATGTTTGGGCACCCGGTGGAAATGGTGCAGCATCGCCATGCCGCCCCAACACACGCCAAAGGTCGAATGCACGTGGGTTTGCGTCCAATCCATGATCTCGCGCAGTTCATCCCAGTAACTTACATCCTCGAAGTCGAGATGTTCGATAGGGGCACCGGTGATGATCAGCCCGTCAAATTTTTCGCCCCGCACTTCTGAAAAGGGGCGATAGAAGCTGTCCATATGGTCGGAAGAGGTGTTCTTGGCCTCGTGGTCGGTCATGCGGATCAAAGTGAGTTCGATCTGCAGCGGTGTCGCGCCAATCAGGCGGGCGAACTGCGTTTCAGTCTGAATTTTCTTTGGCATCAGATTGAGCAGCCCAATTTTGAGCGGGCGGATGTCTTGGTGGGCGGCCAGCTCGTTGTCCATCACCATCACACCCTCGCGCTCGAGCACGGAGTAGGCGGGCAGGGTGCGGGGCAGTTTGAGGGGCATGTCTTACTTTCTGGACCTAGGCGCGTGCGGCTGGGTTTGGGAGTTTTGAGTATTTTAGGATCGATGAAGCGGTAGGAGGAGTGAGATAGTCTTAGGG
>CAZJAW010000032.1:0-11517 GCA_964544035.1 uncultured Rhodobacterales bacterium | reverse complement strand
CGTTACTGTGCTGCCATCCTCCAGTCCGATAAAATAAACGCGCGCGTCGGCGGGTGCTGGCGTATCTTGCGCTATTGCGGCACTAGCCATCAGCAATGATGTGCAACAAGCGATCACAAAGGTTTTCATTGGTCGTCTCCCAAGGTTAAGAATACGTTAGAGTGATAATAACCCGTCGGGGGCGCACATTATTCAAACTTCGTCTCAACAAATCGTGCGTGACGGCATGGACGCGATCTATCCGCGTCTGTGGCGGTATGCCGTAGCGCTGACCGGGCGCCGCGACTGGGCTGATGATCTGGTGCAGACCACGTGTTTGCGCGCATTGGATAAGGCAGATCAGTTCGAGGCCGGCACCCATCTGGACCGCTGGATGTTCCGCATGTGCCAGCGTGTGTGGCTGAACGAACTGCGATCCCGCAAAGTACGGACCGGCGGCGGGCTTGTGCCAGTCGAGGAAATTGACCTTCCTGATAAATCCCCTCACGCCGAAGTGAATATTCTAGCGCGTGACGTGTTAAACAAGGTGAATGCCCTTCCCGAGGCGCAGCGCCAGTCTGTGCTTCTCGTGTATGTGGAGGGGTTTAGTTATAAGGAAGCTGCCGAAATTATGGATATTCCTGTCGGCACCGTCATGAGCCGCCTTGCCGGAGCGCGCAAGCGGTTGAATACTGAAATGGCGGAAACAGAGGTGACAGCGCAATGAACACTCCGCACAGCTTTTCAGACGAAGACCTGACGGCCTTTCTGGACGGAGAGGCCCCGGACGCGTTGCACGCGGCAATCGAAACCGCTTTGGACAGCGACCAAATTTTGGCGAACCGCATGGCGGCACTGGACGTGCCTTTGGATCCAATCGTTTCGGCCTATGACGCCCTGCTGGAAACTGCGCCACCTATGCCCGACCTTCCAGTTGCCGAAGTTCCCTCTTCTCAGAAAACGCGTTTTGGTTGGGGCTGGGGTATTGGCACTTTCGCAACAGGGCTGGCTGCGGGCCTTGCGGTTGCGGTTTTTACTGGCTTTGGCACCCCCGAGCCCGCACCACGTGGCTGGGTCAGCTTTGTGGCCAGCTATCAGGCACTTTATACGACTGCTACCTTGCAAATCCCAACACCGGATGCGCCCGAAACGGCAAGGCAACTGACCCATGTTTCCGACGCGCTGGGTCTGGATTTGTCCAGCTTGCCACAAGTACAGGGTTTGGACTTTAAACGGGCACAGCTTTTGGGCTTTGCGGACAAACCGTTGATCCAGATTGCCTTCCTGCGCGCCGATGGCACGCCCGTTGCATTGTGCATTATTCCGTCAGGCGCTGGGGACAAACCGATCAATATGGGCTCAGCCGAAGGGCTGGACATTGCGCAGTGGAATACGCCTGATTTTGGCTTTCTGTTGATCGGTGGACAAGATGCAGCGCCCCTTGCACAAGAGGCAGAGACCTTGCGTAACTGGAGCACAGATATCGCCATCTGATCCGGAGCGCTTCGTTTCCATGCCCTCAACGATCCCAGCAATCACCTAAGTATTATCCCATCCATGCCCTGATTGTGCCCCGATTGAGCGCAATACCTGTTGCTCGAAGCACTAAAGATGGAAAGGGACGGCATGGACCGCCTCACCGAGATGGAAGCATTCGCTATGGTCGTTGACCAAGGCGGATTTACGGACGCTGCCAAGAAGATGGGGATTTCGAAGTCCGCTGTCTCAAAACATGTATCTTCGCTGGAAGCCCGCCTTGGTGCTCGCCTGTTGAACCGTACCACCCGCCGCGTTTCGCCGACCGAAATCGGTCTGGCCTATTACGACCGCGCCCGCCGCGTTCTGAATGACGCAGGCGAAGCAGATTCTCTCGTCACTTCGATGCAATCTGCGCCTTCTGGCCTGCTGCGCATCTCAGTTGCCACAGATTTTGGGGTGAACCATCTTTCACCTCGCTTATCCGAATTCCTTGAGGATTTCCCAGATATCACCGTGAACATGGTGCTGAACAATCGCTACGTCGAGCTGATTTCAGAAGGGTTCGACATGGCTATCCGCATTGGTGAGCTTGAAGACAGCACCCTGCGCGCCCGCAAATTGACCGAAACCAACAAACGCATGATCGCGAGCCCTGAGTATTTCAACAAATACGGCCGCCCCGAAAAGATCGACGACTTAAACGAACACAAGCTGCTGCATTATTCCAACAAGTCCTCGGGCAACGTATGGAAACTGACGGCCCCATCTGGTGAAAAGCGTCAAGTGCGCACCGCAGGCTGGCTCAGCGTCAATGACGGGCAATCCCTTCTTAACGCAGCTGTTTCTGGCCTTGGCATCGCTTATCTGCCTAGCTTTTTGTATTCCGAAGCAATGGAAAACGGTCTGATCGAAGACGCGATCCCCGAATTGCCGCTGGAAACCCAAGGCATCTATGCCGTGTACCCGCCGGGTCGCTTTACCCAGCCCAAGGTCCGCGCCTTCATCGATTTCCTAGTCCACACCTTTGCCGACAAAGGTCCATCTGACTGGTAAGTGTTTTCTCCCTGACCGACACGCTCGGTTAACTGCCCCGACGTGCAAACGCCGGGGCTTTTTTCTGCCCGACGCACGGAACAGTTATCGTCACCCGTCGTCCGAGACCACAATCACCTCAACTCGACGGTTCGCGTCGCGTCCTTCCGATGTCAGGTTGCTTGCCATCGGTGCCAGATAGCCCATGCCCTCGGCGTCGATCCGGTCAGCCGGGGCATTAAAACTGTTTATAAGCGCAGAGCGGACGGATTGCGCCCGCGCGCGCGAGATATTGATATTGGCTTGAAGCCCGCCCACCGTGTCGGTGTGCCCCACTACAGCGATGCGCAATCCGGGGCGCGCCTTTAGAAGGTCTGCAATGGCGGCCAATTCTGGACTGACATCAGAGCTTAAAGTCGTGGCCCCCACCGCAAAATCGAGATCGCGAAATACTGCGCGACCCTGCGCCTCCAATTGCGCGACCAAATCGCCCGAAACTTCGGGGTCAACAGTTAAGGGTTCGCGTGGTTGAGACGCAGATGCCTGTGATGTCGTCGTCTGGGGTTCGGGAACTTGGGTTGCACGTGGAATTTTAACAGTCGCACTGTCTGACCCGATCTGCACGATCTGCAAGTACCCCGCACCGCTGGAGGTGCTTGACAACAATGTAACTGCCGCATCCGTGCCCGGCTGACTTGCGCTGATGAAGTGAAACGCACGAATATTCACGTACATGTTTGGGGCAGGCAGAACATCGATACCAAATCGAAAGTCAAAGCCGCCGCACCGTTCTGCCTCACAGTCCAGCAACACGGTATAGCCCGCCGCCTCAAGCTGCGCGCGCATCGGTGCTAAAATCTGAAACGGCGTCATCCCCGGCGAAGGAATACGGTAAGCCCTGCGCGTTACTGGCCCTTCCACTATTCGCACAGGCAATGTGCCATCGGTAAAGGGACCAATTGGCACTGCCTCCTGATCAAGGGTGCTATTGCGCGACACGGTTTCCTTGGAATTGACCGGCAAGGTCAGGTCCAACGCATGCGCCGACCACGCCGTACAGCACAACATCACGGACGATATGCAGCGCCGCAGCCGTGTCATCCTTAACGTGCCTGCTCGTGATAATCCGGATTGGGTTGCATCGCCGTGGCGCTGGCAACCCTGTTGGACATGTTGAAAAACGCGGCCACATTGATCAAATCCCAGATGTCGCGATCACTTAGCCCTTCGGCGCGCAAAGTCGCGCGGTCGCTTTCTTCGATTTGGGCTGACGCCAACGTGACTTTTTCTGCAAACTCAAGCATGGCGCGCTGACGCGGTGTAACCTTAGCGACGCGCCAGTTCATCACAAGCATCTCACCCAAGATCGGATCACCTGACAGCTGGCGCACCGCGGCACCATGGGCTGTCAGGCAGTAAAAACAGTGGTTTGTAGCGCTGACAACGACGCCGACCATTTCGCGATCCAATTTGGTCAGACCACTGTCTGTCAACATCAGGTCGTTATACAGCGCTGTAAAGGCGTTCAGTTTATCAATGTCAAAGGCGTGCGCCTTAAGCACATTGGGCACCATTCCCAGTTTCTCCTGACAAATATCAAAGTACTTTTGTGTTTGTTCAGGCAGTGGATCAACCATGGGCAGATCAAGGGCGGTCGTGCGGTCTGTCATGGCATGCTCTCTATTCTGGCGGCAGTATGCGGTAATGATAGCCGCCAATGGGCGAAAAACCCAACTGTTGATACAGTGCGTTGGCAGGCCCATTGTCCGCTGTGGTCAACAAGGCCAGCGTTTCGGCCCCATTGTCGCGTGCCCAAAATGCAGCCCGACGCATGATCCATTGCGCAACGCCCTGACGGCGTTGCTCGGGTAGGACTTCGACTGCATGAACCATCGCGATGCCGTTGTGGATGGCGACAAAGGCGGCGCCTGCGGGCTTTTCGTTCCAACGCGCAAGGATGCCTGTTTTTGTGTCCGCGCGTGCCATCACAGCAAGACGCGAAGGCCCGATGCCGCCTTTGGCCCAAACTTCGGCCATGATCGCCAGCGGTTCCCAAATGGCAAAAGCCGTGACGCGGGGAATTGGCGTGTCTGTCAGCGCAGCAACAGGTGCAACATAGCCGTTGGTCGGGTCGATCACCGCATAGCCCCGCGCGGCAAGGGTATCATCTAACGCATCTTCGCCCGCGCGCACTTGAAACAGCGGCGTCTGATCAAGCGCTTGCATCGCGGTTTCGGCCTGTGAAACATCCGCTGAGGTAAAGACCCCCTCAACAGTCGCGGCAGAGACACGCTTGCCCCCGCCTTGACCATCCCGGATCATCCACGGACCTACAGACCTTTTGTGCGCCGCAGGCCATGTGCCATCAATGGCCGCATAAAAGGCCTGCGCAGTTATCATCACGGAAAAACTTCGGCGAGTTCGCCAAGAGCCGCATCAACTTTTGTCTCATCGGCGCCCCTAATCACGATGTTCGCGCCGTATTTGCCGTCTTTTTGGAACGGATACGACCCGATGCTAAGATCGGGATAAGTCGCGGCTAATTCGCCCAACGGGCCTGCAATATCGCCCTCTCCGCGATCAATGCGCAGGGTCCGAGACACCAGCGGCGCGCCACCTGTGAGAGTGGGCAAGACACTTTCGACCATCGCCTGAAACACGGACGGCACGCCCGCCATCACATGCACGTTTCCAATGCTGAACCCCGGTGCAACCGAGACAGGGTTATCAATCAAAGCAGCGCCATCCGGAATGCGCGCCATGCGCAGGCGCGCGGTATTTAGCTCTGCGCCCGTTTTAGCATAGTGCGCTGCCAAAAGCGCCCTTGCATCGTCGCGCACGTCGATGGGGGTATCGAAAGCCGCAGCGATGCAGTCGGCCGTGATGTCATCATGTGTCGGACCAATACCACCCGAGGTAAAGACGGTGTCATGCGTTGCACTTAGCGCTTTGACGGCGGCGATGATGGAATCGCGGTCATCGCTGACGATGCGGACTTCTTTGAGGTCAATTCCAGCTTGGGTCAACTGCCCTGCCAAATGGTACATATTGGCGTCGCGCGTGCGACCCGACAAGATTTCATCACCGATCACCAGCATTGCAGCAGTTGGGTTGGACATCGCGTTGGTCTCCTTGAGCAGCGCCTTGGTTCGGTATAGGCCCGCACACATGCGCTTTCAAACCGAACTTGTCCCGGCCACCCTGATCCGTCGCTATAAACGCTTTTTGGCCGATTGCAGGCTGGAAGACGGACGTGAAGTAGTGGCGCATTGTGCCAATCCCGGTTCGATGATGGGGCTGGCAAAACCTGGAATGCGGATTTGGCTGGAACCCAACGACGATCCAAAGAAAAAGCTGAAATTCGGCTGGCGGCTGGTCGAACACAGTGATGGGCATTTCACAGGTGTTGACACCTCTGTGCCCAATCGCGCCTTGCGTGCCGCATTTGAAGCGGGCGATGTGCCGGGGTTCGATGGTTATTCCACTGTACGCCCTGAACAGAAGTATGGACAAAACAGCCGCATCGATTTTTTGTTGCAAGGGCCCGATCTGCCCGACGCCTACGTCGAGGTTAAATCCGTCACCCTTTCCCGCACATCCGGCCTTGCAGAATTTCCCGATAGTGTGACAGCGCGCGGCGCGAAACACTTGGACGAATTGAGCACAATGGCGCGAGCCGGACATAGGGCTGTGATGCTGTATCTGGTGCAACGCACAGACTGTGATCGCTTTACCCTCGCCACCGATATAGACCCACACTATGCAGCAGCTTTCCGGTCCGCGACCCAAGCGGGGGTGGAAACTATGTGCCTTGGGACCTACATCACTCCCAAAGCCATAACGGTGGGCGATCCGATTTTGATCGCAATCTGACGCCCTCTGGCCCTTTACGCCGCAGTGCAGTATGCACACAAACATTGATTTTGCCGATGGAGCAGACCTTGAACAACGAAAGCCGAGGCCGTCAGACCAAGGATGGTATCCGCATCTACGAAGATGCTGACTTTGCTGGAATGCGCGCCGCCGGGCGGCTTGCCGCAGAAATATTGGATGCTATGGCTCCGCTGGTGTTTCCGGGTCAGACAACAGGCGAAATCGATCGCATCATTACGCAGATGGTCGAAGACGCAGGCGCCACGTCAGCCACCATCGGCTACAAAGGTTACAAACACGCCAGCTGTATCAGCGTAAACCATGTCGTCTGTCACGGCATTCCCGGCGACAAAGTGCTTAAAGACGGTGATATCCTGAATATCGATGTGACTGTGATCGTAGATGGCTGGTTTGGCGATACAAGTCGGATGTATGTCGCCGGAAAGCTGCCTCGCAAGGCCGAGCGGTTGATCCAAGTAACCCATGACGCGCTGATGCTTGGCATCGAAACGGTGAAGCCGGGTAACACTTTTGGCGACATCGGCCATGCCATCCAAAGCTATGTTGAAAGCCACCGGATGTCCGTCGTGCGCGACTTTTGTGGCCATGGGTTGGGACGCGTGTTTCATGCGCCGCCCAATGTACTTCACTATGGCCGTCCCGGCACAGGCGCCGTACTGGAACCGGGGATGATCTTTACCATCGAACCCATGGTCAATCTGGGCCGCCCAGAAACAAAAACTCTGTCTGATGATTGGACAGCTGTGACCCGCGACAAATCACTGTCGGCTCAGTTCGAACATTCAGTGGGCGTGACACAGGATGGGGTGGAGATTTTTACCCCCTCGCCCGTGGGAAAATTTCACCCAACCTTTGGGTAAGTCACGCGGATCAAAGTCCGCCTGACTTAACTGCCTTGCGTGCGGTGCGGCCCGAAACATGCCGTCACCGCAAGGATCACCCCTGACACTGTCGCGATCATGCCTGCTGCACTGACAGACGCCGACGCGCCAATCCACAGCGGGCCGTATCCCGCCAGCACATATCCAATAATCGCGGCTATTGTTGCGAAACCCGCGGACCACGCCACTTGGTGGCCCAATCGATTGGTCATCATCCGCGCCGCTGCGGGTGGGCAAATGAACATCGCGATCACGATGATTGACCCCACTGCATCAAACGCAGCCACAGCTGCAATCGCCGACACAACGACTAATCCCAGGCCCAGTGGCCCCGTGCGCAGACCTATGCCGCGCGCGAACCCCTCATCAAAGGTCGACAGGGCCAAAGGCCGCCAGAACAGCCACAAGAACGCTGCCACGACAACAAGTGCCAACGCCATGCGTGGCAACTCAACTGGCAGTCCAGCAAGGTCAGCCGGGTTCATCAACGATCCCCAACCACTTGCATCCAGCCAGATCAGACTTTCCAGATTGCCAAACAGCGCGTGTTCCACATCCAAATGCACGTTGGACGTATCCGAGCGTTCCAACAGCAGCACACCGCCTGCAAACATCGCAGTGAACACAACCCCCATCGCGGCCCCGGCCTCGATCCGGCCCAGACGGCGGATCACTTCGATAGCAACAACGGACAGCACCGCTGCACCCGCTGCCCCCAACAGCATCGGACCGGTGGCCACAACACCGGTCAACAAAAAGGCCACGACAATACCAGGCAAGACCACATGGCTGATCGCATCTCCGATCAACGCTTGACGGCGTAACAACAGGAAATTGCCTGGCAAGGCGCACGCCACGGCCACGCACACCCCAATCAAGATCGGTGTCAGGGAAAGAGCCACAAACTCAGCGCCCATCACATCACCGCCTTTGGAGCTGCTATTCGGCCATCTACGTCGCTGAGTTGATCCGGAGTCAAAACATCTTCGATAGGGGTCAACCCGTCATAGCGTGTCGCAGCGGCGGCAAAGCTGTGATCCGCGCGCACGATGGACCAGCGCGTCTCGTCCAGCAGCGCCTTGGAAGCTGCTGCCTGTCCCTCTACGGTGGCAACACCATCTGGCAGGATCAACCCTTCGCGCGCCATCAGGCGCTGTGTCAGCGCCTCAAAAATAGGTTGACCTTGCGCCAGCGCCAACAATCCTTGCCGCATATGAACGCGGCGTTGATAGCGCCTGTGCGTCAACACGGATGCCAGCACCCCGCGCTCCGGGGACAGCATCAAAGACATAAGAAACAGTGTAAACCCGACAAGCACCACGATTGGCCCTGTCGGTAGGCCCGGCGCTACGGCTGATGTCGCCGCCCCGACATAGCCCGACACGCCGCCTACCAAGCCCGCGATCAGAACCACGTGCCCTGCGCGATCTGTCCAAAACCGCGCGGTGACTGCGGGCACAATCAGCAGCGCCACGATCAGGATCAACCCAACAACCTTAAGACCCACAACGGTCACGACCAGCACAATCCCCATCATCGCCAAATCAATACGCCCAAGCGACCACCCCGTCGCCTCGGCGTAGCCGGGATCAAAGGCAGCCAGTTCTAGTGGGCGGCGGAGTGCAAGCACCAGAAACAGAACCAAAGCCGCCGACACGGCAAGCAAGATCGCATCACTGCGCAACATGCCTGCCGTCGACCCAAGCAAGAACCCCTCAAGCCCCGCTTGGCGACCCGAATTCATCGTCTGAATGACGGTTAGGATCACAACCCCAAAACCAAAGAACACGGACAGGACAGCGCCAATCGCTGCATCCTCTCCTAGTCGGGTGCGCGCGCTCAGCCATTGAACGCACAGCAACCCCAGCGCCGCCGATAGACCCGCGCCAAGCAACAAGCCCGGCAACCAACGCCCGTCTCCGCCCAAGCTGACCATCACGACAAAAGCCAGACCGACGCCGGGAAGCGTGGCGTGGCTGATCGCATCACTGACCAGCGCGCGCTTGCGCAGAAACAGAAATGTGCCAGCAACACCCGATGCAATCCCCAAAAGGGCCGCACCTAGGGTAACGAGAGTTGCGTTGTATCCAAGCTGCAAAAGCAAAGCATCGGCAAGCATAGCCTAGCCCGCGATACTTTCCGGGTCGACCCGTGCCGTGGTCAAACGACCACCATAGGCCGCTTGCAGGTTGTCTTCGGTAAAGACGTCCTCGACCGGTCCCGCAGCGATGACTTGGGTGTTCAGCAATACAACATCATCGAAATAATCCGGCACAGTGGCAAGATCGTGATGTACGGCCAGCACAGTCCGCCCAGCATCGCGCAGTCCCTGTAGCACTGATATAATCGCCTTTTCCGTCGCGGCATCCACACCGGCAAAAGGTTCGTCCAGCACATAGATGTCCGCATCTTGCGCAAGCGCACGGGCCAAGAAAACACGTTGCTGTTGGCCACCCGACAGTTGGCCGATTTGGCGTGTGGCAAAGTCCGTCATGCCGACACGCGCGAGCGCATCCATCGCTTGCGCGCGGTGTTTGCCGCGCACCCGGCCCAGCAAACCCAATTGGCGATACATTCCCATCATGACCACGTCGATCACGCGGGTGGGAAAATCCCAGTCCACACTTGCGCGCTGGGGCACATAGGCAATGCTATCCCGCATCTGTGCCAAAGGCTTGCCAAAGATGGTGACCGTCCCTGCCAGAGGTGTCACAACTTGCAATGCCGCCTTGAGCAAGGTCGACTTACCTGCTCCGTTTGGCCCAACAATCGCTGTCATCTTGCCCGCACGCACCGTCATATCGACGGAAAAAATCGCAGGTGTGCGCCCATAGGATACCGTCAAGCCACGCACAGACAGCGGACTAGCAAGGCGTTCCTCTTCGGCTTCGGCTCCGCGGTCGGTTACCAATGCAAGTGTCATGCGGCCCCCTTCAAGTTACCCAAACGCCCGGTTGCGGGCACATCTGCGCCAAGGGCGCGGGCGATGGTCGTGACGTTGTGATCAATCATTCCCAACCACGTGCCTTCATAAGTTCCTTCAGGCCCCATCGCGTCGGAAAATAGCGACCCTCCAATGACAACTTCATGCCCTTGGGCGGCGGCGCCTTCGATCAACGCGCGAATATTGCGATCCGAAACAGAGGTTTCAACAAACACGGCAGGCAACTGACGCGCCACAAGCGTGTCTACCAGCGTGCTGATACGGTTCAGCCCCGCTTCACTTTCGGTCGAGATGCCCTGAATGCCCAACACCTCAAAGCCATATGCCGCTCCAAAATAACCAAACGCATCATGAGCAGTTAGCAACACCCGCGCCTCTGGGCGTACTTTGGACAGAACCTCGTGGCTGTAGGCTGCAAGGGCCTTTGCTTCCGCTACAAAAGCGGCTGCGTTTTCCTCGAACAGTGTTTTACCCTTGGGACGCAGAGCCGTCAGCGCGCGGGTGACTTCGGGCACGCATTGCACCCACAAATCCGGGTCCATCCAAACATGGGGGTCAAACCGGTCTTCGTAATCTGTGCTAGCCAACAACTGTGTGGGTTCAAGCGTTTCAGCCACAGCATAGACAGGGCGCTTGCGTCCAAGGTCAGCCAGAAACTCTTCCATCTGGGCCTCAAGGAATAACCCATGAGAGAACACAGCATCGGCGCGGGTCATATCGACAATATCACTGCGGGTCTGCCGATAAGCGTGTGGATCAACGCCCGCGCCCATAAGGGCCAAAACTTCGACACCCGGGCCGCCAACATTGCGCACGAGGTCCGCAATCATTCCTGTTGTCGCAACTGCATTCACGCGCGAGGCAGCAAAAGTCGGCGCGGCAGACATCGCCGTTATACCGGCCAGAACTGCGCGGCGCGAAATGGACACTTTGGGAGTATGAGCTTTCATACAATTGAATATGAGAGTCATTCGCAAAAAGTCAATGAGAATGAGAATGATTCGCAATAACAGGTCTGTGTTTCGGGCTTTTAGTCAAAAGTGATTAAAAAAGTAGCACCTTTGCCCTGATCCAAAAGCGTGATTTGCCCACCGCGTGCCTGAACAAGGCTGCGCACAATGCTTAGACCCATGCCCGTCCCGCCGACTTCGCGCCGCGTGGTAAAGAACGGATCAAACACGCGGTCCCGGTTGCCTACACTGATACCCGGGCCATCGTCTGCGATGGTCAGACGCCCGTTCGCCACATGTAGCGTTAATTGCGTTGCACCGTGTTCGGCGGCATTGCGCGCCAGTTGCGTCAAAACGG
>CAZJAW010000031.1:0-11656 GCA_964544035.1 uncultured Rhodobacterales bacterium | reverse complement strand
TCGACGCGCAGGTGAGGGATGTCGACCAATACATCGCAAACCTGTCCCCTATCAAACAACGTTTTACGGATCTTGCCCCCTGCAGTGCCGAAAAGTCGCTGGCAGATGCTGTCGCGCGGCGCAAGGTGATCACGGACCTCGAACCTGTCCTTATTGGTAGCGTCGAAGCAATGGTTACCGAACTGGCTTCTCTGGGGACACGCATGAACGGGCGAAAGCTGCGCGGTCTATTCACCTCCGTGGCCGAGGAATTTTCTCGTTTAAATGATGCCGGTCATGCCGAAATTGTACAAAAATACGAAGGCGCCGTGTCGGCAGCCAAGACTTTGCACGACGATCCCAGTGGAAAATACAACACCATCAACGTCGCCAAAAAGGCCCAAGAAGGGCTGCGGGTGGACTGCGAAAAACTGTTACTGGAACGCAAAAGCCTTGAAAAATTCAAGACAGCCGACTTTCAGTTAGATGCCAAGTCACAAAACGCGCAATCCGATCTACGGGCACGGGAGTTCGATGAGATTTTTGATGATGTTATGCGTGAAGAGGCACGCTTAGATCTGGCACGCAAACAATACCTCGAAGATGTTGAACGCGACCGGGCCGCCATGGCCAAAACCGGTACAGTTGACTTGGAATTAACCCCGCCACCGTCGGAATTTGATACAGGCGAGATACTGGACGTTCTGACCATTGATCCCGATGGAAAGCTAAAATCGGCCGACCGCGCGCAGGCGGCAACGCAAGCAGGGCAAAAGATTGCGCAAATTCTGAAAGATCCAGAGACTCCGCAATCGAAGTTGTTGGACTTGATGTCAAAAAACTTAAATGCCCTTGGCGCTGATTTATTCCGCAAGCTTTATCCGGGCATGAACTGGGACGACGCCACTGAAAAACAGCAAGGCCTTGTATCTGAAATAGCCAACGAGATGTTTGCCAAGATCAACAGTGAAGCGCCGAACAAAACTGTCAAAAGCGACGATCCCAAAGCGCCGCCTCCGGGCATAAAAGAGGTGTCCGTCGGCGGTGTCACCTATACCTTTGAAAAGCTTTTGAAAGCCGGTGGCTTAGGTACGGCCTGTCTGTTCATTGATCCGATCAGTGGCAAAAAGATGGTCATGAAAACGCCTTTGGCTGACAAAGCAGAAGCGTTTGACGACCTACTCAAGGAAATGAAAACAATGAACCGCGTTCAGGAAGGCGCGGCTTCCCACGCGAGGGCATCGCCCGCGCCCGAATTTTACGGCGCAGCGCGCGGCGAAGACGGGTCAACTCATTGTCTGATGGAATATATCGATGGCGGTGATCTGCAAGATATCGGAAAAACCCTGAATGCCGCTGCCGAGTCCGGTTTCTTACCCGAAGCGGCGCGCAGCGCTCTGCAAGCTGACATGGTCGGAAAAACCGCGAAGGCGCTTGCCGAATTACAGCGACAAGGATTGCTGCACCACGACATCAAAGCCCTGAACGTGATGATGACCAAAGACGGTGACATTCGGATCATTGACTATGGCGAGTCCACATTTGTGAAAGCTGATGGCACTGCGGATCGCAAAGAAATCGGCAACTATACACCGGGATATATGGGGGGTGACGGTTTTGGCGACGGAGCGACTGTTGAGGCTGACACATTCGCGCTGGGTTCCATGTTGATGGACATGGTCGGTCAAACGACCAACGACAAATACAATAAAAAAGACGCAACTGGCGGCGCATTGGGCCGACTCGTCGCCGCGTTGCATGCAGATCCCGGAGAACGGATTTCGTTGGAAGGAATGGCGCAAAGCGCGTTTATGACTTCAACTGAACGCGACTTTGGCCCGGAAGTTATGGACGAACTGCGCACCGCCGCGACAGCCTTTGCACAAGACGCAAAGTCTCTGAAAACCGACAAAACCTATGCTGAACTACATGCACATCTTGGAGATTTTGCGATATTCGACTATGTGGCAAAACCAGAAAAATCGCTTGGGATCGATGACTTACAAAGCATCATGCAAGAATTGAAAGCCGAAGCGGATGATATTTACCGCGACGTACAAACAAACCCCAAAAAACTGACACCAGAACAGTTGGCAGCCATTCCCGCAGACAAGCGGGAAGCAGAACAGAAAGAGCGCGAACATAAATGGTTCACAAAACAGCGCGACCAACTGGAAAAACTGGTCAAAGCGCAGGCCTATCTGCAGACGCAAGTGATTGACACAATGATGGACAAGGCGCTTGCGGAAGCAGATGTCGCCCTGAATGATGACACAAAATCCATTGATGTAACGGTACTAGGGCAGAAAAAATCCGTCACCGTGAAAGAAGCCGTGGCCGCCCACGCTGACTTGCTGAGCATGATCGACAAAAAACGATCGGGCGTCGTCAAATGGCTGGAAAACGCAAAAAACGCTCCGGAGGAAATTGAAGCTGCTCTTGCCGGATATAACGAAGAACTTGTCGCGTGGAACGCCGACGCACAAAAGCTGCAAGCCGAAATCGAAGCCGCCGCAGGACCTGCAGCCCGTCTGAAGTTCTCTAAGGCCCGTTTAGACGCCGCATCTGCACCTTTTGGCCCAGCAGAAACGCGCAGAACACAGGACGAAATCGAAAAAGATGCATTCAAAGAATTGCGGGCATTCTGGAACAATCAGAACGTGACAGAAGAGATAAAAGAGGCAGCAATATCTGGTGCGGACTAGGCAAAATCAGAACCGTTTGGCCTCTCCTAGGTTATCACATCTTTCAGGCTCGGCTTTCATAATCAAATGTGTCCCGTTAGACCTTAACAAGAACGCGCACGTCGCCGTGTAGAGCTCTTTCTGACGTCAAGGATACCGCAATGACCCGTTACAGTCTTCTATATGCAGCCGCCGCGCTGACAGTTCTGTCTTTGATCGGGTTGATCTGGTCGGGGTGGATGATCGTGCCGGCTGTTCTGTTTGCTATTTTCACGGCCATTGGCGTCTATGACATGATGCAGCCGAACCATTCGATCCTGCGCAACTATCCAATCATGGGCCATCTGAGGTTTCTGTTCGAAGGTATTCGCCCTGAAATCCGCCAATACCTGATCGAAGGCGATCAAGCCGAAGAACCGTTTTCACGCGATCAACGCTCGCTTGTCTATCAACGCGCCAAAGGGGTCGAGGACAAGCGCCCATTCGGCACCCAAATGCGCGTTTACGATTCCGGTTATGAATGGGTCACCCATTCTATTGTGCCCAAACACATAACTGATCATGATTTTCGTGTGAAAATCGGTGGGCCAGACTGCAAGCAGCCGTATGATGCATCGATCTATAACATCTCAGCAATGAGCTTTGGATCTTTGTCGGGCAACGCCATCCTTGCGCTAAACAAAGGCGCGCAAAAAGGTGGCTTTGCCCACGACACCGGCGAAGGTAGCATCAGCCGCTATCACCGCGAAGGCGGTGGGGATTTGATTTGGGAATTGGGTTCGGGCTATTACGGGTGTCGCACGCCCGAAGGTCGGTTTGATCCGGAAAAGTTCGCCGAGCAAGCCAGCAACCCTCAGGTCAAGATGATCGAACTCAAGCTGAGCCAAGGCGCGAAACCTGGCCATGGCGGTGTCTTGCCGGCCTCAAAAATTACGCCAGAAATTGCTGAGGCACGTGGCATCCCTATGGGAGAGGACTGCGTATCACCTGCCGCCCACCCAGAGTTTTCAACGCCAATCGAATTGATGCGGTTTATTGGTAAACTGCGCGAACATTCAGGTGGCAAGCCCGTTGGTTTCAAGCTGTGTATCGGTCACCGTCGCGAATTTATGTGCATCGTACAAGCCATGTTGGAAACCGACATCGTCCCTGATTTCATCGTCATTGATGGTAAAGAAGGTGGCACAGGTGCTGCACCTCTGGAGTTCGCCAACCGTGTTGGCATGCCGTTAATCGAAGGGCTGACATTTGCTCACAACACGTTGCGCGGCGCTGGCTTGCGTGATCGGTTGAAAATCGGCGCGTCGGGCAAAATCGTCTCGTCTTTCAACATCACAAAAATTCTGGCGCTTGGGGCGGATTGGGCGAATTCAGCGCGTGGATATATGTTCGCAATCGGATGTATTCAGGCGCAAGCGTGTCATACCAATCACTGCCCGGTCGGTGTTGCGACCCAAGACCCCTTGCGCGCCCGCGCCTTGGTGGTGCCCGACAAAGCCGAGCGCGTATACCGCTTTCACAAAAACACGCTAAAGGCATTGGCCGAAATGACCGGGGCTGCCGGGTTGAACCATCCAAGCGAATTCCAGCCACACCATTTGCTGATGCGCGAAGGCGACTGCAATATGGTCACAGGACAAGAAATTCACCCATATTTGCCAGATGGATTCCTACTCCGCGGTGAAGAAGACAGTTACGGCTACCTTGAGCGTTGGAAACGCTCGCGTGCTGAAAGTTTCGACGCTTTTGTCGTAGAATAAACAGCCCCGGCCAACTGCGTCGCATTTCCTTCAACTTTGACGTTTTGGGGCTAAACCCGGGCGCCGAATTAAGACAGTGTGCCGCAATGATCCCCAATGCAGGAGCCCGTGGATGCAATTTGGTCTTAGCGAAGAACAAGAGATGATCGTCACGACCGTCCGCAGTTTTGTGGAGAACGAAATTTATCCCCACGAAGCCGAAGTCGAACGCACAGGCCAAGTACCGCGGGAACTGGGCGAGGCGATCAAAAGCAAATGTATTGACCTGGGTTTTTATGCTTGCAACTTTCCTGAGGAGGTTGGCGGGGCCGGATTAAGCCACGTTGATTTCACACTGGTTGAACGTGAATTGGGTCGTGGCTCGATGGCTCTGACCCATTTCTTTGGCCGCCCCCAAAACATCCTGATGGCCTGCAACGCGGAACAACGCGAACGCTATTTGCTGCCCGCCGTGCGTGGCGAGCGAATGGACGCACTGGCGATGACGGAACCGGATGCCGGATCAGACGTGCGCGGTATGAAATGTAGCGCCGTTCGCGATGGAGCTGATTGGATTTTGAATGGGTCCAAACATTTTATTTCGGGCGCAGATCATGCCGACTTCTTTATTGTTTTCATCGCCACAGGCGTCGACGAAACACCAAAGGGGCCCAAGAAACGTATCACGACCTTCCTTGTGGATCGCGGGACTCCCGGTTTTGAGGTGCGCGAAGGCTATAATTCGGTCAGCCATAAAGGTTACAAAAACTGCATTCTAGATTTCGACGATTGCCGCCTACCGGATACCCAAGTGTTGGGTGAGGTCGACGGAGGCTTTGCAGTGATGAACGAATGGCTCTATGCCACCCGCATCACCGTCGCTGCGTTCTCGGTCGGTCGTGCGCGGCGTTGTTTTGACTATGCGCTGAACTATGCCGCCGAACGTAAGCAGTTCGGACAACCCATCGGCAAATTCCAAGGGGTTGGATTTCAAATCGCCGACATGATCACCGAAATCGATGCAGCTGACTGGCTGACGTTGGCAGCCGCTTGGCGGCTGGATCAGGGTCTGCCTGCAAATCGGGAAATTGCCAGCGCCAAGCTTTACGCATCCGAGACGTTGGCGCGTGTGACCGATGCAACCTTGCAAATTTATGGCGGTATGGGGTTGATGGATGACTTCCCGATTGAGAGGTTCTGGCGCGATGCCCGTGTTGAACGGATCTGGGACGGAACATCCGAAATCCAGCGCCACATAATCAGCCGTGATTTATTGCGACCTTTAGGTGCTTGATTTGGAATTGAAACCTCAAGTCCACCACCGCAAGAGGCCATGAATGGCTAGATTAGATCGCCTTCTCAGGCCGCGTTCCGTCGCGGTCATCGGCGGCGGCGCTTGGTGTACCGCCGTCGTTGAACAAACCAAGCTAATGGGGTTTGGCGGCGCCATTTGGCCAGTGCATCCGCGTGCAAAGACCGTAGCGGGATATGAGGCCTTCCCGTCCATCGATGATTTGCCCGGAACGCCGGATGCTGTATTCATTGGTGTGAACCGTCACGCCACAATCGACATCGTCTCCCAACTTGCGCGCATCGGCGCAGGCGGTGCTGTCTGCTTTGCCTCAGGCTTTTCTGAAGCCAGCGCCGAAGACGCCGAAGCCGGCGATTTGCAGGCGCAGCTTGTGACATCGGCTGGCGACATGCCGATCCTTGGGCCAAATTGCTATGGCTTTATCAATGCGTTGGATGGTGCACTGCTATGGCCTGATCAGCATGGGTGTGCGCCTGTTGATCGCGGCGTTGCGATCCTGACGCAAAGCTCCAACATCGCCATCAACCTGACCATGCAGCAACGCGGTTTGCCCATCGCTTACACAGTCACCTGCGGGAACATGGCGCAGACGTCTCAGGCGCAGATCGCAAAGGCACTGCTGGATGACACCCGAGTTTCTGCCATTGGCCTACATATCGAAGGTTTCGGTAACCTTCGCGATTGGGAAGCGCTCGCCTCCAAGGCGCATGCACGCGGTGTCCCGTTGGTGGCGCTTAAGGTAGGTGCGTCCGAGCAGGCCCAGCGGGCGACCATATCCCACACCGCTTCCCTTGCGGGCAGCGATGCAGGGGCCGAGGCCCTGCTGGCACGGCTTGGCATTCCACGTCTGCACGCCCTTCCCGACTTTTTGGAGACCCTGAAGCTTTTGCATGTGCATGGGCCTTTGGGTGGATCGCGGATCGCATCGATCAGTTGTTCCGGTGGCGAAGCGAGCCTGATCGCCGACATGGCCGTTGGGACAAAATTGAGCTTTCCAGCGCTGGGTGACGCACAAGAGCAAACCTTGCGCACGGCGTTGGGGCCGATGGTCGCGCTGAGCAATCCCCTCGATTACAATACATACATCTGGCGCGACACTGATGCGATGGCCCGCGCGTGGGGCGCAATGACTGGGCCGGATATCGACCTTACCCTGTCTATTGTCGACTACCCAGTGACGGACGCGTCGGATTGGACATGCGCCACTGATGCCGCCCTGGCTGTGCGCGCACAAACGGGTCGCCCCTTTGGGGTTGTGGCCTCTTTGCCCGAACTAATGCCCTTGCCAGCGGCCAAGCAATTGATGGCCGGTGGCGTTGTCCCCTTCTGCGGATTAAGTGAGGCGTTGGCGGCTATCATAGCGGTGAGCGACAACACTGCTCCGCACTCTTTGCCTTTGTGCCTGCCGACTGATCTGACAGCCAGTACGCGCACATTAAGCGAGGCTGAGGCCAAAGCCGCATTACAAGCCCACGGTGTTGCGATACCCCGCAATGCCACAACGCCTGCCGATCAAGCAGATGTAGCCGCGCAAAGTCTGACCGCACCCTTTGCCGTCAAGGGCATCGGGTTGGCCCACAAGACAGAAGCTGATGCTGTACGCTTGAATGTATCGATGGACGACGTGGCCAAAGCTGCCGCGCAAATCGGCACCACAGAAGTTCTGATCGAAGAAATGGTCGACAATGCCGTCGCTGAACTGCTGATCGGCGTCACACGCGACCCGGCACACGGGCTGATCCTGACAATTGGCGCAGGCGGTGTGTTGACGGAGTTGCTACGTGACACGCAGTCCTTGTTGCTTCCTGTTACCAAAGATGATGTCTCCCGCATCTTAAACCAGCTTGCCTGTGCTCCTTTGCTGCATGGATATCGCGGCAAACCTGCAGCACATCTGCCCAGCATCATCAACGCCGTCATGGCCGTGCAAGCCTATGCCCTTGCCCATAGCGACACCTTGAGCGAAATTGAAATTAACCCGCTGCTATGCACGCCCAACACATGCGTCGCTGTGGATGCCCTGATAGAGAAAGCAGACCCGACATGAGCCCCATCAAAACTCGGCGCGAAGGCGCGATCCTTGAAGTCACTTTGGATCGCCCAAAGGCCAACGCCATTGATCTTGCGACAAGTGTGGTCATGGGCGAAACGTTCATGGCTTTCCGCGACGACCCAGAACTGCGCGTGGCGATCCTTACAGGGGCCGGAGAGAAGTTCTTTTGCCCCGGTTGGGACCTCAAGGCCGCTGCCGACGGGGACGCAGTGGATGGCAACTACGGTGTGGGTGGCTTTGGCGGTCTGCAGGAACTGCGCGACATGAACAAGCCAGTCATTGCCGCCGTGAACGGCATTGCCTGTGGGGGCGGATTGGAACTGGCGCTAAGTGCCGACATCATCCTAGCCGCCGATCACGCCAGCTTTGCCTTGCCAGAAATTCGATCAGGGACAGTGGCCGATGCCGCCTCAGTCAAATTGCCCAAGCGCATTCCCTATCACATCGCAATGGAACTGCTGCTCACTGGGCGTTGGTTTGACGTGGACGAAGCGCATCGCTGGGGCCTGGTCAACGAAATTGTACCGACGGCCGGGCTAATGGATCGCGCTTGGGACATGGCCCGATTACTCGCGTCCGGGCCTCCGTTGGTCTATGCGGCGATCAAGGAAATCGTGCGCGATGCCGAAGATGCCAAGTTTCAGGACGCGATGAACCGAATAACGAAAAGCCAGCTGGCATCTGTTGAAAAACTCTATCGCTCTGACGACCAACTTGAAGGTGCGCGCGCCTTTGCAGAGAAACGCGATCCGGTCTGGAAAGGCCGTTAGGTCCGACACTGCTTGAGTTGCGTTTTAAGCCAGCGCGATCTCATAAAAGGTTCGTCCCTGAACCAGCTTTCAAGCGCGCTTCATGATATTGGTTGATGGGTCAGCACATTGGAATGGCCGCAACGATGCAATCAGTTTTCGCGCGCCACTGATGTGTCTATTGAAAGCCCGCTTGGCACGGCATCAGGGACACCAAGCTTACCGTGCGTTGCCTCAACCCCCGTAAGTGAACCCAAAAAAGCAACAAGGGCAGCGACTTCTGCGTCCTCCAACGGAATGGGGTCCAGGGTAATCGCGGCCTTCTGACGCGCAATTTCGCGGGTATCACGCCAGACCATAAAATCTGCCTGTTCGAGCCATGGCACCGACACCAAAGCCGCCATTTCTGGTTTCCACGCGTCAAAGCTCAGAAGCGGGTCCACGTGGTGACGTACAATCCCCTCCAACGTCGGATAGGCCCCGTTATGCCCATAGGGTGCCGTCAGCGCCACATTGCGCAGCATCGGCGTGCGGAACGCATAGGCGTCCTCAAGGCGATCGCTTTTGCTCATCCGTCCCACGTCCCGCAGCATTGGATCAAAGGGACGTGTGCGTCCGGGACCAAATGGGGGAACACCAATTGCGTGGAATTCATGATCGCTTAACAAGGGACCACTATGACAGGCCGCGCACCCTGCCTCTCCGTAGAACAATGCCATGCCATCTTGTTGCTGGGGCGACAGAGCACGCTTGTCCCCGGCCAAATAGGCATCAAAGGGGCTATCGAAACTGGTCCATTCATGGATCATAAACGCGCTTAGACTATTGGCGATGTCCGCGATGGTGATATCTGACGGATTGTCGATATGCGGGTAGGTATTTGCAAACATCTCAGCATAAGCTGGGATATGGCGCACCCGCTCTGACAGGATCGGCCATGCATAGTCAATACGATTGTGCACAGCACCCGCCACTTCGTTTTCGCTAGGGTTACCCGCCATTTCAAATTGCGCAACAAGCGGGAAAACCGCCTGAGCCGCCAACAGGTTATCTAAGCCCTCTGGCAGCCATTCTTGCGCGGGCGAATTGAAACCGTTTTCGTAGGTATCTGCTGTGGTCAAACGCCCATCGTGGAACATAACCGACAAATCGCGCGCACCAAGGTTCCATAACCCCGGGGCATTGCGCGGGATGCGTTTGCGAATACGTGCATCACCAGTGCCGGGCGTACGATCAGGTCCAAGCCCTTCGCCCCCCTCGCCGATCCCAAGGCTTAGGCCGTCCGCAGTGCCAAAATCCGGGTGGTGGCAAGTCGAGCATGCGATATTTTTGTTGCCCGACAAGATGCGGTCATAAAACAGCAATTGCCCCAGTTTGGCTTGTGCTGGATCAACGGTGATGAAATCATCCGGGCCCAAAGGACGCGGTAGATCGGTGGCAAAAACCGGCGTCGCACTCAGGAGGAAAACATGCACAAACTTGCCATAGCCTTGGCGTTTCTGGCGTTGCCCGCTTGGGCCGAAATGGAAGAGGCCCGCGATCTGATGGAGGCGGGCGAATACATTGCCGCCTATGAAGCGCTTTGGCCGGCTGCGCGGTCCGGCAATGCTGAGGCTGAAGAACTGATCGGTGTGCTTTATGCCCTTGGCCTTGGCGTCGAGCGCGATGACGAACGGGCGTTTGAGTGGTACCTGCGTGCCTCGATGAAAGGGCATCCCGGCGCGCAAAGCGGCATAGGTTGGTATTACGAGGTCGGACGCGGCATGCCCGCCCCAGACCTTGTGCGCGCCTATATGTGGTACACTCTGAGCGCCATCGGCGGCGACCCGGACGCGGCGATCTCGCTTGAGGAAGTGGTCAAGAAAATGACGCAAGAGCAGATTGATCGGGCGCATATATTGGTCGCTGACTACAAGGTTTGGATGTATCCATTCCGTTGAGTTTGGCAGGTCCAAGAGCCGATGGGAAGACTTTCGTCTTGACGCGTTGTGATCTCGTCACGCAAAGACGAGACGCCTCGAGGTCGCGCATTTACGACCCCAAGACTGATTTCGATGCCGCCCTATCGCTTGCGAAAGCTGATGCACAAATATTGGGATATCCCGATAGCCACCAACGCATAGATAATATGGCCATACAGCGCGGCCCACGTGATGCCCGAGAATTTCAAGAATGGGGGCATTCCCGCCACCAGATGCGCCATTACGTATAAGGCAAACACCCATTGCACGACGCCAAAAGCAACTGCGACCACATACCATGGCAATGCCGGCATGACCTTTTGCCAAATCGGGCGACCAATCAGCGCGAAAGCGAGCGGGTAACACATTATTCCGGCGAAGTAGTGCAGCAGATGTGCTGCAGGTTTTGATCCGAAGCCAGCAATTGATTTAAACACAGATCCGGCCAACGGAACCGGCGCAAGGTTCGACCCGCCAAGCAAAGGACTAAGACCTTGCCCGAAGATGGCGAATGCCAAGGTCCCGAACCCACCTGCAATGAGCAACGTCAAAAACCGCTCAACATCCATAATTGGCCGATGTACAGCCACCCCCACGTGTCCGTCTTGAATAGCCATCTATGTTCCCTCCGGCCTTGAGTCATGTCTATTCGCCATGGCTAAATCACCCACCTTTATCGTTTCCTAATTCAAGTGCACAAAACGAAAAATGGCCCGCAAAAGTGCGCGCCATTTTAGCCAGTTTAAAGACAAATACCGTTTCAGTTTAGATCAGCGTCGCGTCCTACGTTCAGTTCCGATTCAGTCAGAAAAACCAACTGACACCTATTTGCGCAAGCCCAAATTAAGTCTCGCATTTCGCCATTACTGTTTCTTGGCGCTCTGGGTTGGTCGCAACCGACTGACCAATTTGCTGCCTGTTTCTATGACCGTCTTCATCCGTTCTTCGAGACGCGTCATTTCCGCAATTCCATTCTTCAATTGTTCGGCCTCATCACCCAATATCGTCAGTTCTCCGTACAACTGTTCAGACCCCGCAATCTGAGCCTCTGCCCCCGCAACAACTGAGCGCAATGATTCGACAAGCTGGCCAGCTTCTGGGGCACCTTCGACACCCTCAATCGCCCCATCCAATTCTGCGACCGACTTTTGTATGGCGTCAAACCACTCAGATGACAGG